>JALZNL010000254.1 GCA_030857715.1 Actinomycetota bacterium
ATATTCCTCGACAATGGCCCGCTCCGAAGGTAATTTCGACCCCTCCGCCGAGCGACCCGAAACTATCTGCTCCTCGATGTAGGCCGAGAGGGAATCTCGGTTGACTACACTGTCTCTGGCTTTACCGGTCATACCAGCAATAGTGTACACTTCGTTGCGTGGTGGGGTCAACGGGGAGGCGAACGTGGATCGGCTGGACGGGGTCGGCATAGCGATCACGGGGGGTGCCGGCGACATCGGCGCCGCCATGGGAAGGGAGCTTTCCGCCCGGGGTGCTTCGGTGACGCTCGTCGATCTGAGATCGCCGGAAGAGGTGGAGTCGTGGTTGGAGAGGGCTGGCGGAGCGGACGGCGAAGTCGGCTACGTGCGGGCCGACGTGACCGACCGGGCCGCCGTGGACGAGGCGCTGGCGCGCATAGAACCCCTGGACGTCGCGATCGGCAACGCTGGCATAGTCGATTCGGCGCCGTTTCTCGAGATCTCCGAAGAGCAGTGGCAGAACCACCTCGCCGTCAACCTGACCGGTTGCTTCAACCTGGGTCAATCGGCCGCACGGCTTATGGTGGAGCGTGGGAGGCCAGGACGCATCGTCTTCACGGGTTCATGGGTGCAAGAGGTACCCTGGCCGGAGATCACGGCGTACTCCGTCTCGAAGGCCGGGATCCGGATGCTGGCACGCCAGATGGCGCGGGAGCTGGCGGGGCACGGCATACTGGTTAACGTGATCGCCCCGGGCATAGTCAGGGCCGGTCTTGCCAAGCGGCAGATGGAGACGGAGCCTCAATATGCGCGCCGCGTAAAGCACGTGATACCGCTGGGCGAACCGCAGACGGTCGAACAGGTCGCCAGGGCGACCGCGTTCCTGTGCTCGGAGGCGGCGGACTATATGACCGGCTCGACGCTGCTGGTCGATGGCGGCTGCTCGCTGTTCCAATTCGATGAGTGACTCGAGAACGAGAAGGTATCGGCCGCAGAGGAACTGGGGTGCCCGCGTACTCGAGTACGAATACGCGGGCATGAGGACGGTATTCCTGGAGAACGAGAAGCTACGGGTGGGGGTGCTTGCGGACAAGGGCACAGACGTCTTCGAGTTCAACTACAAGCCCCGGGACGTGGACTTCGTTTGGCTGACAGCGGGGGGCGTACGGAACCCGACTTCCTACCTCTCGACCTCACCCGATTCCCTGGCGACCTTCCTCGACTACTACCCGGGCGGGTGGCAGGAGATCTTCCCCAGTGGCGGTACACCCTCCTCCTACCTGGGAGCCCGGTTCGGGCAGCACGGAGAAGTGAGCAACCTACCGTGGGACTACGAGATCGTCGAGGACGTGGAGGACGTCGTGGCAGTCAGGTTCTCCATCAGGACCCAGAAGACGCCCTTCCGTTTGGAGAAAACGTTGCGCCTCTGCTCGGGAGGGAGCGGCCTGTGTGTGGAGGAGACGCTAACCAACGAGAGCGAGGTTCCTTTGCACGTTATGTGGGGTCACCACATAGCTTTCGGTCGTCCTTTCCTCGAGGAGGGCTGCAAGATACGCCTTCCCGAAGGGGTGACGGTGGTGCCGAACGAGGAGCCGCTACACTCCGGAGGGCGCCGGGTAAAAGGTGGCAGGCGCTACACTTGGCCCACCGCCGAAGGCGAATCGGGCGGTATCGTGGACCTGAGCATCCTACCGGAAGCGGGGACCATGAGCGAGATGCTCTACCTCAAAACCCTTCGGGAGGGTTGGTACGAGGTGGAGAACCCGAAGAAGGCTCTGGCACTCCGGATCGAGTGGGATGTCGAGCAGATGCCATACTTGTGGTTCTGGCAAGAGTACGGCGCTTCGGGGTTCTACCCGTGGTACGGACGCCACTACAACATAGGCCTCGAACCTTTCTCGAGCTACCCGACGAACGGGATAGAAGAGGCAGTAAGCAACGGCACCGCTTTGCTGGTGGGCGCCCGAGAACAGCGGCGGTTCTCTCTGCGGGTCGAGGTTCTGGAAGGCTCCGAGGGTGGGCAAGGAGGAGGATGTGGCTGATCTCCCCGGCAAGGTGGCGATCGTGACCGGCGCCCTTGGCATCGGTCTGGCTGCCGCCCGCAAGCTGGCAGTGGAAGGTGCTTCGGTCGTCGTTTGCAGCGACCACGAGGACCAGGTAGAGGAGGCCGTGGCGGACTTACGTGAGGAGGCCCTCGAGGTTCGTGGTATGCGGGCTAACGTGACGTCCTCGACCGACATGGAAAAGCTCGTGGGCTTCGCTACCGAGAGCTACGGGGGGGTCGATCTACTCGTCAATGCCGCCGGCGTCCAGCGCTACGGGACCGTGGAGGACACCGCGGAGGGGGTGTGGGACGAGGTCCTCGGCGTGAACCTCAAGGGCATCTACCTGGCATCGAAGCACGCCATCCCCGAGATGAGAAAACGCGGGGGAGGCTCGATCGTCAACGTCTCTAGTGTGCAAGCGTTCGCCTCGCAGAAGGGGGTCGCGGCCTACACGGCAAGCAAGGGCGGAGTCAACGCCCTGACCCGGGCGATGGCGCTGGATCACGCCGCGGAGAACATAAGGGTGAACGCGGTCTGCCCGGCCTCCGTGGACACGCCGATGCTGAGGTGGTCGGCCGAGCTCTTCAAGGGGGAGCGTACGGCGGAAGAGACGCTGGAGAGCTTCGGCAAGATGCACCCGATCGGACGGGTGGCCAGGGTGGAAGAGGTGGCCGAGGTGATCGCCTTTCTCGCGGGCCCTAGATCCAGTTTCGTGACCGGCGGCGAGTACAAGGTGGACGGCGGCATGCTTGCCGCGCTCGGCGTCCGGTTGCCAGAGTGAAGGCGATGGAGGGAGGAGTTGCATGAAGATCACCGACCTGCGCGCGACTACGGTCACGGTGCCGCTGGAGGCACCGCTCCTGCACGCCAACGGCGCCCACTGGGGCCGATTCGTTCGCACCGTAGTAGAAGTCGAGACGGACGAGGGCCTCGTGGGCCTGGGCGAGATGGGGGGCGGAGGGGAGAGCACGGAGATGGCCTTCGCGGGCCTCAAACCCTACCTTCTCGGGCACGACCCATCCCAGCTAGAGGCGATGCGGTTCAAGATCATGAACCCCACAGCGAGCCTCTACAACAACCGCACTCAGCTGCACGCCGCGCTCGAGTTCGCCTGCCTGGACCTCGTGGGACAGAAACTCGGGGTCCCCGTCCACGACCTGCTCGGGGGCAGGCTGCGCGACGAGATATCCTTCGCCAGCTACCTGTTCTTCCGATACGCTGATCCCAAGACTGGTGAGGGCGAGGTCCGCACCGCAGCACAGCTCGTGGAGCACGCCAGAGGGCTCAAGCAAGAACACGGGTTCGCCTCTCATAAGCTCAAGGGTGGGGTCTACCCGCCCGACCACGAGCTGGAATGCTACAGGGCGCTCTCCGAAGCGTTCCCGGGAGACTCCTTGCGCTACGACCCGAACGCGGCCTTGAGTGTGGAAGAAAGTGCCCGCTTCGGACGGGCGATAGAGGACCTCAACAACGACTACTACGAAGACCCTACCTGGGGCCTGAACGGGATGCGGCGCCTCCGCGGGATGGTGAACATTCCTCTCTCGACCAACACCGTTATCATCGACTTCGAGCAGCTCGCCGCAAACGTCCTGGACCCGGCCGTTGATGTGATCCTGCTCGACACCACCTTCTGGGGTGGCATCAGGCCTTGCATGAAGGCTGCGGGGGTTTGCGAGACGTTCCAGCTCGGGGTGGCCATCCATTCCTCAGGAGAGCTAGGGATCCAACTCGCGACGATGTTGCACCTGGGCGCGGCGATCCCGAACCTGACTTTCTCGGCAGACGCCCACTACCACCACCTCAACGACGACATCGTAGAGGGCGGCAAGCTCGAGTACCGTGACGGCTCGATAAAGGTCCCTGACGGTCCGGGGCTCGGCGTACGACTCGACCGCGAGAAGCTGGAGCTGTACAAGGAGCTGTACAAGGAGCTGGGAGGGTACCCCTACGACCGGGACCCCGGTCGTCCCGACCTCTATCCTTTAGTTCCCAAGCAGCGCTTCGCCGACCCACAAGTACGCCTCAAGCCCAGCCTGTCCACCACCTAAGTACATTCACGTAATTTCTGCAGAGTTGGAGCCGATGATCGAGAGGACGTCGCGGGGTCTTCGCAGCACTTCTGGGACCCGTGCCGAGCCGCGGCGCGCGTCCTGAAGCCGACGGGTCTGCTCGTCTCCTACGTCGGCAACTACCCGATCGTCGTCGAACTGGGCGGCCGGAGCCAGGCTGGCCGCGGAGCTAGGCCTCGCGGTGCGGCTCTCCGAGTCCACCCGTAGGGTCAACGCCGCGGATTTCGAAGCGGACCGCGCGCCGGAGTGCGCGATCACGGTCGGTGGGCTTGGCGACGATCTTCGAGGCCGGGTCGGTGGCGGCGGCCGTCGAGGGCGAGTCTCGGAGAACGTTCCCGCTTCCAACTGGGTGCGTGTTCGGCCCCTCTGAGCCACTTGTGGGGTCCCGCTTTGGGGCCTGTTCCAATTTATCAGACAGTCTCGCACGCGCCGTTCTCGGAACTTGTGAGGTCGACGAAGGAATCCGGCGGCCGCTAGAAGCTCTCGACAAAGCGCCCTCGTAGTCGTT
>JALZNL010000255.1 GCA_030857715.1 Actinomycetota bacterium
ACGCGGCCCGTCCACGACGACGAGGATCCGAGGGCCGGCCGCTGGGCGGGCATGGACAAGACCGAGTGCGGCCTCCACTGGGTGGGCGCCAACGGCGGTCGCCCCAACTCGTAGACTCGGCCTCTCGGACGTACATCCTCTCCCACTAGTTCTATAGGGGTTTTTCTCGATGCGCTTTCTCAACGAGGGTCAGACCCTCAACAAGGTAGAGAAGATAAAGCTCCAGCGACATCCGCTGGAGGTAAAGCAGGCCATAATAGACACCTACTCCAGGGACCTCTCCGCGATGGATGACGTCCCGGGCGAGATGGAGCGCCTGAAGTGGGTTGGCATCTATCCACAGAAGCAGGGCGGCGACGCCTTCATGATGCGGGTCAAGGTGCCGGGCGGCGTCCTCACGCCCGAGCAGACGAAGGTTATAGGCGGGATCGCCACGGACTTCGCCAACGGCCCGATCCCGAACCCCCACTTCGGCAACAACTTCCTGGACCTCACCACCCGCCAGGACGTCCAGATGCACTGGCTCAAGATGGGGGACATCCCCGAGATCTGGCGCAGGCTCGAAGAGGCCGGCATAACGACCGTTCAGGCGTGCGGCGATTCCGCCCGTAACGTGCTCTGCTGCCCCGTCTCGGGCCTCGATCACGAAGAGGTCATAGACGCCTACCCGATAGCGCAGGCCATAAACGACTACTTCACCGGCAACCGCGAGTACGCGAACCTGCCCCGCAAGTTCAAGATGAGCGTAACCGGGTGCCTCGAAGACTGCGCGCAGGCCGAGATCAACGACATCGGCCTGCTGCCCGCGAAGCTGGAGGACGGCACCATCGGCTTTAACCTGCGCGTCGGGGGCGGGCTCTCCGACGGGCCGCGGATGGCTTCGGACATCGACGTGTTCGTCAGGCCGGGGGAGGCCGTGGAGATCACGCGCGGCATAGCCCAGGTCTTCGGGGAGCTCGGCGACCGCGAGAACCGCTGGACGGCCCGCATGCGCTACCTGGTGCAGAAGATCGGCCCCGAGGCATTCCGCGCGGAGCTGCAGAAGCGCGTGTCCGTGGACCTGACCCCCGCCGGCGAGGACCTGACCAAGCACTACCGCGGCGACCACGTCGGCGTCCACGCCCAGAAGGACGGCCTTTACTACGTAGGGCTCAACGTCCCGGTGGGGCGGATGAGCGGGGAGCAGTTCGTGGAGGCCGGCCGGCTGGCCGAGCAGTACGGCAGCGAGGTGCGTCTGGCGACGGACCAGAACCTCGTCATCACGGGCGTTGCTGAAGATCGCATCGACGATTTGCTCGCAGAGCCGTTGCTGGAGCGGTTCTCGTCAAACCCGGGGGCTTTCGAGCGGGGGGTCGTGGCGTGCACGGGGAGTGAGTTCTGCCGGTTCGGGATCGTGGAGACCAAGATCCGGGCCGTCGAGTGGGCCCGCGAGATGGACGATCGCGTCGGGGACGTCGGCCAGGAGGCCGTGAGGATGCACTTCTCGGGGTGCTCGGCCTCCTGCGCCCAGCCCCAAATCGGGGACGTGGGCTTCCGCGGCGAGACGGCCAAGACGAAAACGTCCATCGTCGAGGGCGTGGACATCGGGCTCGGCGGCTCGCTGGGACGCGACGCGGCGTTTATCGACTGGGTTGAGGGCGCGAAGCCGACGGACGAGGTGCCGGACGCCCTGGTCTCCGTCTTCGAGCGGTTCAAAGAGGAGGGGCGAGAGGGCGAGCGGTTCCACGAGTGGGCCCGGCGCAAGAAGAATAAGGAGCTGCGCGAGGCGTTGCGCAAGCCCGCGAAGGTGGGGAGCCGCTAGTGGCGGGCTTCGACATCCGGGAGATGATGAACGACATCGACGAGGCCCCCGGGAAGGTCTGGTTCTGGGATCTGGAGCAGGCGGTCATCGACGCGGACCGCTGCGTGCAGTGCGGCGTGTGCGTCGCGGCTTGCCCGACGGACTCCATCGGTATAGGCTCGGACGACCTGCCCGAGCTCGTCAAGATGTGCACCGGCTGCTCGCTGTGCTGGGACTTCTGCCCGCGCGGGGGGCTCCAGTACGAGGCTACGTGGAAGATCTCGGGCAACGGCAACGGCCACAGGGGCAACGGCATCGGACACGTCGAGGAGAGCTATACCGCCAAGGTGGACCCGGCGATAGAGGGCGTCCAGGACGGCGGCTTCGTGAGCGCGCTCCTCATCTCTCTCTTGGAGAACGACGAGATAGACGGCGCCCTGCTCGCCCGCGAGAGCGCGACCGAGCGGTGGAAGGGCGAGGCGTTCCTGGCGACCACCCCGGACGAGGTCCGCGAGTGCGCCGGCAGCTTCTACAACCAGACGCTGGCTCTGGGTCACGTGGACTTCAAGGGCTACGACCTGCCGCCGAACCCGCGGATAGCGGTCGTTGGGACGCCGTGCGAGATCGAGGGGATAAAGGCCATGCAGGCGAGGCCGTGGACCTGGGGCACGTCGCAAGTAGAGGCCATCACGCTTACAATCGCGCTGCTCTGCACCAAGAGCTTCAACTACGAGAAGTTGATGCTGGAGGAGATCCGGGACAAGAGGGACGTGGACCTGGACACCGTCGGTCGGGTGGACATCATCCGGGGCAAGCTCATCGTGCAGGACCTCGAAGGGGAGACGATCTTCGAGGAGCCGATCCGGGACTTCCACGGCGCCGCCCTCAAGGGCTGCGACGAGTGCGCGGACTTCATGGGCCACGCCGCCGACATCTCCGTCGGCAGCGTCGGAAGCGCTGACGGATACTCCAGCGTTCTGGTCCGGTCCGAAGAAGGTCAGGCGGCCTTCGAGCACGTTAAGGGCAGTTTGTTAACCCGGCCGCTTGACAAACCGCAGGCATTGGATAAGCTTGACGCTTTGGACAAGAGGGTGGCCTTTAGCAGCCTGAAGCGGGCCTTCGATCCCGACGCCCCGCTCTTTATAGACTACGAGGACCACCTGAACGACTACGCCGGGACGGACCGCGCCCCGGTAGAGCACGAAGCGGTGAGGTATTGATTGTCACGTGTCCAAGAGAATCTCCCTTTGCGCGAGGAGCCCGTCGAGTTGCGGGTCGAGACCCGCGCCCTGCTGGAGGAGTCGCCGGAGGAGGGCTCTCGCCTCGTAGGTGAGGCGGCGTTTGTGGCGGACCTTCTCTGGGAGGACTGGGGGAGTCTTCTCGAACCGGCCGGCATGGACCACGACCGCTTCCTCCAGATCTCACGCGGCTACGCCGACGAGTTGAGGCTCTGGGTGGTCGGAGAACGTCCCTGGGACCACTGCGCGGCCGGGTTGGCCGGCCGCGTCCAGCGCAGGCTACCGGCCGAGAAGGCCGTCCAAGCGGAGGTATAGAACGTGACCATCAGCACCGCGGAACAAGAGATGATCTCACCCCACGGCGGAGAGCTAATCGACCGCCTGGCCCCCGAGGAGGAGCGCGACGGTCTCCTTCGGAAGGCGGCGGGCCTGAGCAAGGTAACGCTCGGCCCGCGGGCCCTCTCGGACCTGGAGATGATCTCGACGGGCGTCTTCTCCCCGCTGACGGGCTTCATGGTCAGGGAGGACTACGATTCCGTCGTCGAGACGATGCACCTCAAGGACGGGCTGGTCTGGAGCCTCCCGATCACCCTCTCCGTGGACGACGCCGAGGCCGGCTCTATCTCCGAAGGCGACGAGGTCGCGCTCGTGAACGGCGAGGGCCGCGTCCTTGCCACCATGACGGTCGAGGACAAGTTTGTCTACGACAAGGAGCGGGAGGCCCGCGAGGTCTTCGGCACGACGAACGACGAGCATCCCGGCGTCGCCGCCGTCTACCGCCAAGAGGACACCCTGATCGGGGGCGAAGTCACCCTTCTGGTGGACGACCCGAACCCGAAGCCCTTCCCCCAGTACCACTACACCCCGCGCGAGCTGCGCCGGGTCTTTGCGGAGAAGGGATGGAAGCGCGTCGTCGGCTTCCAGACCCGCAACCCCGTCCACCGCTCCCACGAGTACATCCAGAAAAGCGCCCTGGAAATAGTGGACGGCCTCCTCCTGAACCCCCTCGTCGGCGAGACCCGCTCCGAGGACATTCCGGCGGACGTCAGGATGCGCTCCTACGAGGTAATACTCGAGAAGTACTACCCCAAGGACCGCACCCTGCTCGGCGTCTTCCCGGCCGCGATGCGCTACGGCGGCCCCAGGGAGGCAGTCTTCCACGCCGTCTGCCGCAAGAACTACGGCTGCACCCACTTTATCGTCGGGCGCGACCACGCCGGCCCGGGCAAGGACTCCAGCGGCAACCCGTTCTACGGCGACTACGATGCGCAGCACATCTTCGACGAGTTCGATGAGGGGGAGATCGGGCTCACCCCGCTCTTCTTCGAACACTCCTTCTTCTGCCTGACCTGCCAGGGCATGGCTACCACCAAGACCTGCCCCCACGACAAGGAGAACCACGTCTTCGTCTCAGGCACCAAGGTCCGCGAGATGCTCCAGAAGGGCGAGTACCCACCCCCGGAGTTCTCCCGCCCCGAGGTCATAGAAGTCCTCATGGAGGGCCAGAAGACCGCCTAGAAGAATCTTTAACATTTGTTAAACTGGGTCGCGGTAGCAACAGCAAGCAACTAAAAG
>JALZNL010000256.1 GCA_030857715.1 Actinomycetota bacterium
CGGGCCCGGCGTGGACGGCAAGGACGTACACGAAAAGGTCTCCCAGGTCCTGCACGACGCCGGCTACAAGACCCAGGTCCACGACCGCGAAGAGGGCAAGCCGCTCACGGTAGGCTTCTTCCACGGTACCGGACACGGCGTCGGGCTCGAGATCCACGAAGCCCCCCGCCTCGGCGTAACCAGCCAGAAACTCATCCCCGGCGACATAGTCTCCGTGGAGCCGGGCCTCTACTACCCGGAAATCGGCGGCGTCCGCATCGAAGACCTGGTCCTCGTAACCGAAGACGGCAGCCGGAACCTGACCCACTTCCCGAAGGAGTTTGTCGTATAGGCTTTGGGCTTGGCAGTAACCATGCGGTCGTATCCCGGCGGGTATCTTGAGGCCGGGTTGCCGGCGCTGGCGTCCCGGGCGACGATCTCAGCGGACGAGCTGGACGATGCCCGCCACGCCTACGACGACGATGAACGCGCGGAGCGCTGTTGGGGGCAAGCGCCGACCCGCCTTGGCGCCGACCTGACCCCCTACAATCGCCCCGAAGGCGAGCAGCGCGACCACGAGCCAGTCCACCTGCGCGATCACGACGAATATTAGCGCCGAGGCCACGTTGTCCACGCCCTGCAGCACGTTCTTGAGCGCGTTAACCTGCTGTAAGGGTTCGGCCATCAGCACGCCCATCACCGCCAGCAGGATTACGCCCTGCCCCGCGCCGAAGTAGCCGCCGTACACGCTCGTCACAAAAACGGCGACGACCATACCCCGGCTGCCGTCCGGGGGCGCGTTCTCTCGCCACGCCGCCAGGCGCCGGCCCAGCCACGGCTCGGCCACCACGAGTAGGAGGGCCACGGAGATCAGGACGGGCGCGGCCATCCGGAAGACGCCGGGCGGCAGGACCGCCAGCAGAATTGCCCCGCAGGCGCCCCCCAATAGCGCCGCCGCCGAGAAGCGCACGATACGGCTCCGAGATCCCGAGAGTTCCTTGCGGTACCCGACGGCCCCGCTCACCGATCCAGGGGCAAGCCCGATGTTGTTCGCTACGTTGGCGGCCACGGGCGGCAGCCCCGCCCACAGCAGCACCGGGAAGGTCAAGAGCGTGCCCGAACCGACGACCGTGTTTATGACACCGGCCCCCATCCCGGCCAAGACGATCATCGCGCATTCGGTCCACGTCATCGAACCACCCTACTCCAAAGCGGGCGGCTTTCCTGCCATGCTCCGCTGCAGCCCGGCGTTGCATTGTTGCTGACCTGGCTTGGTCCGTCCTACCGGCCAGGACGTCCAGCAGGCCGATTTCCACAATTACGGCGGGTCCCCGCCCTGGCGGGAGTTGTAGATCTCGCCCCCCCGTTCGGCGTACTCCCGCAGCACGGCGACGGCCTCCTCGCGCAGGACGCTCCGTTGGACGGAGATGCCGCGGTCTTCGAGCGAGCCCGCCCATTCGGCCATCTTGACGCCCTCGTCGAAGCCGACGGCCCGGGCGTCCTCGTCGCGGGCGCCGCAGACCAGGTGCCTGACCCCCGACCAGGGGGTCGCGCCCAGGCACATCGCGCACGGCTCCGTGCTGGCGACGAGCTCGTAGGGGGGGAGGTCTTTGCCGCCGAGGTCGAAGGTCCCGACGACTCTTTGGGCGACCATGATTGCGACCATCTCCGCGTGGAAGACGGAGCAGCCGGACCCCACGACGAGGTTCACGCCGGGCGCGAGCAGGCGTCCGGTCTCCCTCTCGAAGATCGCCGCCCCGAACGGCCCGCCGGTCCCTTTACGCACGTTCAAGCGCGAGAGCTCCACCACGAAGCGCATCCGGTCCTCGACCGTCCTGTAGACGCGATCCCCGTCGGACGACAACTCCCCCACCCAACCGGGGAGGCGGAGTGTTACCTCGGGGAACACTTCGTTCGTCCTTTCCATGGTCCGCGCATGATAGCAAGCGCCCGCCGGGATGCTACAGTGATGGAGTTCAGAGAGACAGGGGGAACGGGCTTGGAGAGCAGACGGCTGGTGGATCTCATCTCCTTCTCGGAGGAGAAGATGAAGAAGAACCCCCTCTTCGACTCGCCCAACCTCTTCTACGACGCCTACTGCCTGCTTCCCGGCCAATCCCAGAAGGTCCACTCCCACGACGGCTCGGACAAGGTCTACTTCGTCGTGAGGGGGGCCGGCCGCTTCACCGTCGGCGACGAGGAGGCGGACCTCACCGAAGGCAACGCCGTCATCGCCCGCGCCGGCGTCCCCCACGGGGTCCGCAACGACTCCGGGGACGAGCTCGTCCTGCTCGTGACGATGGCCCCGAGGCCCTCCTAGGGCTATGCCGGCCAGGGAAGCCCCGCAGCCGCCCTACGTGCTCCTCTACGAGGAGGCGGCGCCCGGCATGGAGCCGCTCCTCATCTCAATCGACGACCGCCCCTCGTTGCCGCTCTTCGACTCCGCCACAAAGGCCCAGGCCTTCCTCGACTCCACGGACTTCGGCCCCGACTGGAAGCCCGTCGAAGTCTCCGGCGCCGGCCTGCTCGTCGCGCTGGAGGCGTGCCGGGGCAAGGCAGAGTACGTCGCCCTCGACCCGCCGCCCGCCGGCGAAGGCGGCATGAAGGTAGAGATGGGCCGCCTCGAAGAGCTCATAGAAGCCCTCCAGACGGGCCGGGACGAGACGGACCTCTTCGGGCTGGGCTCGGGGTCATAGAGAGGACGGCGTGACATCAGCGCACAGGCTGGGGAAACTGCCTCCCAGGTATTCGTTCGCGCTGAACCCGCATCGGGACGCGCGTTTTACGAGATGCCCCCTGTGCGAACAGAAGACGCGGTTGCGCAAGTTCGTGCTGTTCGTGCCCATAGAAGACTTTGCCCCGATGGCGCTCGGCAAGACCTGCCGTTTCTGCACCCGGTGCGAGTTCATCATCGCCCATCAGGACGAGTTAGAGCACGAGCTCGTCCTCGCCCTCGAAACCCGCGCTCCGGGCGTGATCGGCAACGAGTACGCGGTACTCGGCACGGTGGACAGAAAACTCTGGCGCAGGGCCCTGAAGAAAGATCCCCCCGTTACCGGGGACGCGTTTGACTACCTGGCGGACTTCGAGAGGGAATACGATCTGCACTACGAGCCCGGGGGCTGGGAACGCGCCTGATCGCGGCAGCGGATCAGCCGTTCTCTTCCAGCCACGCCGCGATACCAGCCTCCGCCGCGGCCAGCGCCTTGTCCACGCTCTCGTACTCCTCTTCGCCCTCCCAGACCATTCCGCCGACGTCCAGTACCTGGACAAAGGAGCGAGAGTGTCCGTCGCGGCCGATCTCGATCCAACCGTCCCGAACCCAGTCGGCGATGTTCGGATACCGCTCGTCGAAGGATTCGACCCGGCTCACAGCCCTGCGGCCTCTCCCTCGCCGCGCGGGTCGGCGCCGCCGGTGAAGCGGTTGGGGTTGCTCTCCCTGCCGTACTCGATGGCGAGGCCGTGGGCGTTTCCGAAGCCGAACTCGTCCACGTAGACGTCGTGGCCGAGGGCTTCGAGCTCGGCCTGAATGTTCGTTGGTATGCCCGGTTCTACGCCAAGGAGGTCGGGGATGACGAAGCTGAAGCGTGGGGCGCTTATGGCCTCCTGGACGTCCATGTCGAAGGTCTCTATGTTCGTGATCATCTGCGTCGTGGTCTGCGGGATGGTCCGCCCGCCGGGCGTACCGAGGGCGACGACGGGCCGGCCGTCACGCATAACTATCGTGGGGCAGAGCGCGTACAGGCTCTGGCGGCCGGGGTAGACGTCGAAGACGTTACCCTGCGGCTCGAAGCGGCTCCAGGCGAGCTGGTCGTTGAGCCACAGCCCGGTCCCCTCGGGCATGAGCTTGCTCCCGAAGACGTTGCCCAAAGTCTGCGTCGAGGAGACGACGTTGCCCTCCCGGTCGGCGACGACGAAGTGTGTGGTGTGCCCGACGCCCGCCTGGGCGCTCGCGGAGGCGGAAGCGGCATCGGTCGTGGGTGTGTATCCGGTCGGGGAGCAACTCGTGGCCGAGTCGAAGGTGACGGGCGGCTCGTAGGGGGCGACGCCGGAGAAGTCCAAGGAGGCGGCCTGTTCGGCGAAGTAGTCTCTGGAGAAGAGCCTCTCCAGGGGTGGATCGGCGGCGTATTGGGCGGTCTGGGAGAACGCGTTCTTGGAGACCTCCGTGAGCGCGTGGACGTAGGGAGAGGTGTTCTGGCCGAGGGAGGCCGGGTCGAGCTCCCCCATCGTGCCGAGCCGGACGAGGGAGCCCCAGGCGGTCGACGGCGGCCCGGCTGTGACGATCCTCTCGTCCCCATAGCCCGAGCTTATGGTCTCGCGCCAGCGGGCGCGGTTCTCCCGCAGGTCCTCTTCGGTCAGGAAGCTGCCGTTCTCCCGCGCCTCGGCGACCATCGCGAGGCCAAGCTCGCCGTCGTAGATCGCACCGGCGCCCCTGTCCGCGATGAGCCGCAGGGAGCCCGCCAGATCCTCCTGCACGAGACGGTCACCGGTCTGTAACGGTACGCCATCCCTACCGTAGATCTCCTGCGCGTGCGTCGGAAAGGCGGGGTATTCCGAGCCGATCCAACCCGCCGTCTCCTCCCGAATGACGAAACCCTCTTCAGCGTAGCG
>JALZNL010000257.1 GCA_030857715.1 Actinomycetota bacterium
AACGAACTTAGGGTTACGTCATTTTTGCGTCGCCTCCAATCCGCTGAGACACGAGGTGAGAATAGCGCCACGTCCGGTATCGGCTCGAACCCGCCACGATAATCCTCATGCTTCTTTAGATCTAATCTTTTAAACAGTCTCGAGACAGGCTTGTCGATCTGCATCTTCACGTTCATGCCCATCTGCAGGAGTGGTACACCTACTTGCCGCAGATTGTGATAGATGACCGCTTGATAATAAAGTTCCGATCCCAATGCTGCGCGGCACTCGCGGATAATGGATGGCCATGCCCTAAGCAAAAACTCTACAGACTCTCGTGAGTTGTCCATAGTCATGCGAGCAAGGATAACAAAACCCAATGCGCAAGATACAGACAGCACCAGAACACTTTGAGATTCTAAGCTTTGGCCGCCCCCGGCTTCGGTCGGAGCTCCGCATTTGAACGGAATGATCTACCATACAGTCGCGGGTATTGGCGATTTCGGGGGCGCGAGATGGAGAAAGCAAGGACTTTACCGGACAACTTGCGACGATTGTTGGATCGTCTGGGCGACGGATTGGCGGAGCTCTACGGATCACGCTATCGGGGTTTGGTGCTTCACGGTTCTTATGCCAGGGGGGATGCTGGAGAGAGAAGCGACGTGGACCTGTTGCTCTTGCTGGATGGGACGGTTGACGTGATGCAAGAGATGGACCGCGCGCAAGACGTCAAGTGGCCTCTCGCCTTGGAGGCCGGATACACCGTGTCGTTGATACCGGTGAGCGTGGACGACTATCTGAGATCCCACGAACCTTACCTGTGGAACGCGCGAAAGGAAGGCTTTTCGGTCTCATGAACGATAGGGAGGCTCTGCTACAGAAGTCGGAGCGTTCCTTCGCCGCCGCCAAGATGCTCCTTGAAGCGGATAATCTCGACTCGGCGGCTTCCCGCGCTTACTACGCCTGGTTCTATATTGCGGAGGCCCTGTTGCTGTCAGAAGGGCTGCGCTTCTCGAGCCACGGTCAGGTCATTGCCCAATACGGGCTAAGGTTCGCGAAAGAAAATGTCCTTGATCGACATTTCCATCGTACCCTCGACGAAGCATACGAGCTGCGCCAGTACGCGGACTACGCTATCACCGCTGACCTGGATCCGGTCAAGATCGGTCAGATGTTGCAAGAAGGCGAACACTTCCTCAACACTGCTCGGATATACCTTGAACGTAAGGACGCGGAAGATACCGCCGAGCTGGAGTAGGCCCAACTCGACACTCGCAGAACGCTACTGAGCCCGGGAACCTTTCTATCCTTCGCGTTGTAGAAGGGTTAGGGAGCTCCGAGAGGGAGGATCGGCCGTAGGCCCGGAGGAAGCGACGCTTGTCGAGAGGGCGAAGGGTGGGGACGTTGCCGCGTACGAAGAGCTGGTGCGCGGGTATCAGACCGTGGCTTTTCGGACCGCGTTCACGATCACGGGCGACGCCGCCGAGGCCGAAGACGCCACCCAGGAGGCCTTCGTCAAGGTCTATCGAACTTTGAACCGCTTCCGGTCAGGCGCGCCTTTCCGTCCCTGGCTCCTGACCGTGGTCGCCAACGAGGCCAGGAATCGCCGCAGGGCCGCAGGCCGGCGGGCTGGCCTCACGCTTCGGGCTGCGGAGTACGGATCTCAGAGCGTCCCCCCTTCGCCAGAGACGACCGTCGTTGCCGAGGAGCGGCGGGCCGAGCTGCTCGGTGCGATAGAGGGGCTGCGGAATGAGGACCGGGAGGTGATCTCGTTGCGGTATTTCCTGGAACTCTCCGAAGCGGAGGCCGCCTCCGTCATGGGATGCGCGCGGGGTACGGTGAAGTCCCGGCTCTCGCGGGCCGTCGGCAGGTTGAGAGAAAAGATGATGGAGGCGCAAGATGCGACCGGATAGGGATCTCGACAGGGAACTGCGGGACCTCGGTCCCCGCATCGAGTACCCGCCGGTGCCGGACCTGGCCCGGTCGGTCCGGAGCCGGTTGGAGACGGAGGCCGGTAGTCCCGGATCGCCGTCCCGATCCCGGCCGCAGCTCTGGTGGATCGCCGCGGCGGCCCTCCTCCTGCTCGCCGCCGTCCCGATCTTCTCGTTAGTGATCCGAGATATGGGTGGCGGGGCCTTGTCTGCCGGCGGAGGCGCGGCGGGTGGCGTGGCGGAATCTGGAGATGGGATGGGAGGATCTGACGGTGCATCAAGACCCAGTGCAGCGAACGAAGCAGCCTCTGGTTTGGGTTCCACAGTCCACGAAGGAGAATCGGAAGAGGACTCTGAAAGCGCTATACAGGCCGTACAAACACCCAACGACAAACCTGTGCCGGATGTGACCGGCGTGCCTGTGCTGAAAGCCTGCAAAGAGCTTAGAGCAAGAAACTACGTCGGTTACGTATTGGGCGAGGTCGTGGACGCCAACATCGAAGCAGGGCACGTCATCTCTCAAGAACCGCAAGAAGACGAAAAGGGGTTCAAAGGGCAACCGATCGAACTGATAGTGTCCGAACCATATCCCGCCGGAAAGCTAGGACGGGATCTTCGTTGCTACGATCTTACAGAGTACGGACCCGGTGGCAAACCCAACGTGCCGAATAATGTGCCGGACTGACCATGGTGTCATCGAAAGGTAAAGAGCCGATGGGCCTCCCCGAACCAAGACCCGCGTCGCCTCGTTTTACCTCCTCTTCTTCGTCCCCTTTCTCTGACCGGCCTTGCTCTGCTCTACCCCGTTCGAGGCGGGCTGGCCCGGAGGCAGGGTCTCGGTGTCCGTCTTTGCCCGGTAGCCGTCGGGCTGGCTCTCCTCGTCCGTTTCGGGCGTCTCCTGTGCGTTCTTGGCGGCCTCTAGTTTGGGCGCGTTGCGGTAGATCAGGAGGTTCTGGAAGATGCTGATGACGTTGGAGGTCACCCAGTAGACGAAGAGGCCCGCGGGGAACCTTATGAGCACGATGCCGAAGACGAGGGGCAGAAAACGCATGATCCTCTTCTGCTCCGGGGCGGTGTTTTTCATGGCTATCTCTTGTGAGACCATCATGGTGGCGATGTACAGGATGGGCAGGATGTAGAGGGGGTCGTAGACGGTCAGGTCCTGGAACCAGAGGAGGCCGCCGGTCCTGAAGCTTTCGAGCTTGTCGAACTCCCGGATGGTGTAGTAGAGGACGAGGAAGATGGGCAACTGCACGAAGATGGGTAGGCATCCGCCGAGCGGGTTGGCCCCGCGCTCCCTGTAGAGCTTCATCATCTCCTGCTGAAGCTTCTGCGGGTCGTCCTTGTGTTCCTTGCGCAGCCCGTCCATCGCCGGTTTGAGATCCTGCATCTTGCGCATGCTCTTGACCTGGCGGATGGTGAGCGGGAAGAGGAACGTGCGCACCACGACGGTGAGCATCGCGATGGAGAGCCACCACGGCGCTCCCCAGCCGTGGAAGGTGGAGAGCGTAAAACCCATGACGTTGAAGAGGGGATCGAAGAGATCCCTCAAGAATTCCAGCATGTGTGTTGGTCCTTTGCCTCGTTGAAGATGGGCGCCCGGCTCGAAGGGCCGGTGCTACACCCAGCCGCCGAGGCCGGAGATAAGAACGATGAGCGGCCCGAAGAGCAGGGCCACCAGCAAGGGCCACCTCTCGCCACGAACCGAAAGACCCGGGGCTGACGCGAAGGTGCGGGCCGCGAGGACGCCGGGACCCATCCACGGCAACGGGTCGAGGCGCGCGGCGAGCCTGGAGGTCAGGCACACCGCGCCGCCAGTAGCGCCCAGGAACGCGAGCAGCGAGAGGCCGTAGCCTATGCCGGCGTAAGCCTCTTCGGGGCGCGCGACGTCGGCGAGGAGGCCGATCAAGACGAGGGCAAGCAACGGGCCCGCGCCGGCCCGGAGCCTGTCGTCACTCTTGAAAGCTCTGGAAAAGGGGAAATCCATACGAGAAGGGGATTGTAGCATCCGGGCGGCGGGCGACCTGCGCGAGAAAGCGGGCTGCGTTAAGCTGGTTGCCCTACCCGTGGGGACGGGTGGAGAGGTGCAATCTCTCGGAGAGGAGCAATCGTGGCGGCTGAGACGCAGACGATCCGGAACGTGTGCCTTATAGGGCACAGGGGCAGCGGCAAGACGCGCATCGCTGAAGGCATGATAGGCCTGGCTTCGGGCAGGGAAGGCCCCGCGAACGGCACCCTGGACAACTCCGAAGAGGAGAAGGAACGCGCCATGACCCTCGGCATGGGCGTGGCGTCCGTCGGGTGGAAGGGGCGCCAGCTCAACGTCCTCGACACCCCCGGCGACGGGGGTTTTATCGGCGACGCCTTCGTCGCCCAGAGGGCGGCGGATTGCGCGGTGCTGGTGGTCCACGCGCAGGACCCCGTCCAGGTCGTCACCGAGCGTGTCTGGCGCCGGGGCGAGAAGGAGGACATCCCGCACTTCATCGTCGTGAACCACCTGGACCGCGAACGGACGGACTTCGGGGCCGTCGTGGAGCAGTTGAGGGAGCGCTTCGGGCAGTCTGTCGTGCCGCTGAACCTTCCTGTAGGAAGGGAGAACGACCTCGCGGGCGTCTACGGGTTGCTCTCCGGCATCGCGTTCGTGGATGGGGAGCAGACCTCCGG
>JALZNL010000014.1 GCA_030857715.1 Actinomycetota bacterium
CCTCGTCTCCCTGCCGCGCGCGTCCAGGTGCGACCGGCCGCGCACCGCGGCGGCCTCGGCCCCAAGCTTCCTGAGCCGCTGGGATTTCTCCTCTATCTCGGCCCGGAGGTCTTCGCGGCGGCTCTCCAGATCCTCGCGCCGCCCGAGCGCCGCCGCGGCGGTTTCGGCTGGGGTCGGGACCTTGTCCAGGCCGGCCCATCCCACGGGGTCGTACCAGGCCCTGGCCACGGTCTTGTCGCGGTTGTACATGGGCCCGGCGGGCGCATCCTCGCCCTCGAACGGGTCCCTGGCGTAGAGGCCCCAGAGGCCCCGATAGCCCGAGACCCACGCCGGGGCGGGCTCCGAGATGACCCTCGGCGGGTCCCAGGCGCGGTCCCCGCCCTCGCCGATGGTGAGGCCATCGCCGCGGGCGTAGTCCACGAAGGGGATGTGGAAGGGGGCGGCGTCCCCGGCGTCGCCGCCAGCGTACTGGCCGAGCCTCTCCCGCCAGAAGCCGCGCGCGCCGCGGAAGAACCGGGCGAGGGGGCGTGGCAGGGGCAGGTCGAGCTCCGTCAGGTACTCGCCCGGCGCGTAGTAGCTGGCGTGGGAGCCGGCGGCGACGTAGACGACCGGGTGCTCCCCGACCTTCTCGACCTCCAGGTCGTCCCACCGGCGCCTGAGGTTATCCCCGGCGTAGTTGTGGGAGGCGTAGGCGACCCACTCGGGGCGCAGCTCCCCATCCTCCGACGCCGCGAGGTAGACGTGGACCTTCTCCCAGTCCGCCTCGTGGTCGTTGGCCCCGAAAAAGCCGCTCCTCCAGTCGTTGAACGGGTAGAAGAGCCAGTACTGCAGGACGGTCCATCCCTCCTGCCGGGTTACGCGCCCGTGGTAGGCGTAGCCCTCGCGTCTGTCCATCGCCCGCCGGTAGGCGACGGCCGCCATCCCCGCCGCCTCGCCCGGCACCCGGCCCCTCGCCAGGAGCGTGATCGAGTACAGCGCGTCCACGAACCGCGAGACGTAACCCACCCGCGCCAGCCGCCCCCGGCCCGCCCGAAAAGCCTCCCTGGTCTCCCGGAGCCCCCGAACCGCCCGCTCCCGCAACGCGCCCACGCCCCGCGATTCCCCCTCGGGCAGGTTCTGCGGGTCTGTGAACTTCAGGAAATGGACCACCCCGGCCCCATCCAGCGGCTGCTGCGGCAACGCCTCCAGGGTCAGTTTTCCACCGGGGACCACCCGGACAGGCTCCTCGCCGGGCCGCTGGACCCACAGGCTGCAGGCCCGGACGTAAGGCTCGACGTCCGTCGGGAAGAACCTGTCCCCCTTCGTACAGCGCAGCACGGGCTCGAAACGCCGGAGCAGGGCCTCCTCCGGATGCGGCGCGTTCAAGACATCCTCCGTGGACCACTCGGGTCCCGCTCTCGGTCCCCCGGGTAGAAGACCGCGCGCACGTCGTGGACGTTGAGGTACAGGATCATCAGGACCGCGTAGGCCATGATCGGGTACACGTAAACCGGCTCGTACGCGGCGTAGAGCCAGAGGCCGGTCGCCACGGCCGTCCCCTGCGAGATCGCCGCCAGAAGCCACCCCCGCCGCCGCAATAACAGGAAGCCTAAAGCCGCAAGCAGCGTCAGAACGACCGCCGGGCCGAACAGGACCAGCGCCAGCGCCTCGACCACCTCCCGGGATGGCGAAATCCCGGCGGAGACCACCCGCCGCCAGTCCACCCGGAAGAGCTCGTAAGCGCCGAAGGCCACGATGCCGGCGGCCTCCAGCATCAGCAGGAGCCCGATAGCCCACACGGGCCTGCGGGACGCCGAGCCCGGCTCCGGGCGCCCCTGTTCCCGCCCGGCTAACCGGACGCCGGCCACTCTTCCTCCGCGAAGATCTTGCCTGGGTTCATGATTCCGTTCGGGTCGGCCTGGCGTTTGATGCCGCGCATGAACGGCAGCGAGTCGCCGTGCTCCTCCCGCAGGTACCCCGTCTTGCCCGAGCCGATGCCGTGCTCCCCGGTGCAGGTCCCGCCGCGCTGGAGCGCGTACCGCACGATCCGCCCGCTGACCTCCTCCGCCCTCCGCATCTCGCCTTCGTCTTCGACGTCCACCGGGAAGACGGCGTGGTAGTTGCCGTCGCCGACGTGGCCCAGGATCGCCCCGTCGAACCCGTGCTCCGCGACGGTCTCGCGGGCGTGGCCTAAAGCGTCGGGGAGGTCCGAGATTGGGACGCACACGTCGGTGGTCATGGGCTTCTTGTCCGGGTTGAGCCGGGTTATGGCGAGCCCGGCCTCGTGCCTGGCCTCCCACAGCCTCTCGCGCGCCGCCTCGTCGGCCTCGAACTCGAAGCCCTCGCAGCCTTGGGCCGAAGAGATGGCCCGCGCCGTCGCCACGTCGCTCTCGACGCCGGCTTCGGAGCCGCTGAACTCCAGGAAGAGGGTCGGGGCGATAGCGTAGTCCGTGCCCTTGTAGGCGTTCACGGCCTCTATGGTGCGGGCGTCCACGAGCTCGACGCGGCCTATCTGCATTCCCGACCGGATCATGGCGACCGCCGCCCGCCCCGCCTCTTCTATCCCGGGGAAGACCGCCCGCGCCGCGATGACCTTCTCCGGCACCGGGTAGAGTCGGAGCGCCAGCTCCGTGAAGACGCCAAGGGTGCCCTCCGAACCGACGAAGAGGCCGGTCAGGTGGTAGCCGGCGGAGGACTTCATCGCCAGCCCGCCCGTGCGCATGATCGTCCCATCCGCCAACACGACCTCCAGGTCCAGGACCTGGTCCCGCATCACCCCGTAGCGCACCGCGTTGGTCCCGCTGGCGTTCGTCCCGGCCATTCCGCCGAGGGAGGCGTCCCACCCGGGGTCCACCGGAAAGAAGAGCCCGTGTTCCTTCAATTCCGCGTTCAGGCGTTCGTGCGTGACGCCCGGCTGCACCCGCGCGACAAAGTCGTCGGGCCGGACCTCCACGACGGCGTCCATCCGGCCCAGGTCCAGGCTGATGCCGCCACGGGCGGGGATGGTGTGCGCCTCCAGGCTGCTCCCCTCCCCGAACGGCACGACGGGGATCCCGCGCTCGTTAGCGAAGCGCAGCACATCGACGACCTCTTCGCGACTCTCTGGGAGGACCACGGCGTCCGGCGGACGCGGGGCGTGGTAGGTGAAGATGCCCCCTCCGTGGCGCTCCAGCTCGTCGGTATCGGAGACGATCCGGTCCTCCGGGAGAACGCCCGCAAGGGCGGAGAGCAGGTCCACGCTGCCGGCCCCCTACTCCGCCTGGACGGGGTTGGTGAGGGCGCCCAGGCCTTCGACCTCGATAGTTACCTCGTCCCCCTGCTTCATCCAAAGCTGCGGGTCGCGGGCCATGCCGACGCCCGGGGGCGTGCCGGTGATGATGACGTCGCCGGGGACGAGCGTCATGCCGGTCGAGAGGAAGGCCACGAGCTCGGCGACGGAGAAGATCATCTTGTCCGTCGTCCCGTCCTGGACGACCTCGCCGTTGAGGGTGCAACGGATCGAGAGGTTCTGGGGATCGGGGACCTCGTCGCGAGTAACCAGGTAAGGCCCGAGCGGGCAAAACGTGTCTATGGCCTTGCCGCGCGTCCACTGCCCGCCCTCGCCGAGCTGGATGTCGCGCGCGGAGACGTCGTTGGCGTTCGTGTAGCCGTAGACGTGGTCCATCGCCTCGGATTCGGGGACGTTGCGCGCGGCCTTGCCTATGACGACGGCGAGCTCGGCCTCGTAATCGACCTGGCTCGTGATCGGGGGTATCACGATGGGCTCCCCGTGCCCGATGATGCTGTTCGGGTACTTGGCGAAAACGATGGGCTTCTCCGGTATCGGGGCGCCGGTCTCCTCCGCGTGGTCCTCGTAGTTGAGCCCGATGCAGATGACCTTCTGCGGCCCGGGGACCGGCGCGTGGAGCCGCGCGTCTTCGAGCCTGACGACGTCCTCGCCGGGCTCGGGGCTCCCGCCGTGGCCGATAAAGTCGATCATGGTCTCGTGGCCGAGGGGACGTATCTCGTCGCCCTCCACGATCCCGACCTTCGGCATCCCGGTCCCCACCGAGTACGTTACGAGCTTCAAAGGCACTCCTCTCCCGCGGATACAAGGTTCAGCGAGACGAATCTTAGCAGCAAGGCGCAGCGGCCCGCTGCGGCAGACTACGGCTGGAGGCGTTCGGTCTTCCAGCCGCCGTCTTCCCGGCGGTAGACGATCCGGTCGTGCAGACGGTTCTCCCGTCCCTGCCAGAACTCGACGGCCTCGGGCTCTACCCGGTAACCGCCCCAGAACGCCGGACGCGGCACCTCTCGCCCCTCGTACTCGGCCTCCAGGTCTCCGATACGGTCCTCCAGAAACTCTCGGCCCTCTACCACCCGGCTCTGCTCTGAGGCCCACGCGCCGAGGCGGCTGCCGCGCGGACGGCTGGCGTAGTAGGCGTCGGACTCCTCTTCGGAGGTTCGGGAGACGGTTCCCTCTACTCGCACCTGCCGCTCGAGCTCGCCCCAGTAGAAGAGCAGGGCGGCGCGAGGGTTCTCTTCGAGCTCGCGTCCCTTGCGGCCCTCATAGTTGGTGTAGAAGACGAAGCCCCGCTCGTCGAGGCCTTTCAGGAGGACCACGCGGGCGGAAGGAAGCCCGTCACGCGTGGCGGTGGCGAGGACAAAGGCGTTCGGCTCGTGGAGATCGGCTTCGAGCGCCTCGTCGAACCAGCGCCGGAACTGTTCCACGGGGTCGGAAGCGACATCCGACTCCGTCAGTCCGGCGCGGGTGTACTCCTTGCGGAGGTCGGCGACGTTGCGGGGCAAGGTCCGCTACCAGCCCCAGGTGCCGGGGGAGCCCTTGAACGGACCGACGATGTTGGAGGTGATCCAACCGCCGTAAAAGTCCCCCTCCTGCGCTTCGACCTTCTCCCCGCCAACCCAGCAGGCGTCCATCCTGGAAGGGTAGAAGGCCACGTAGTCTTTGAGGTCCCGGAAAGAAGGCGTGGGCGAAGGGTAGGACCAGGCGACCCGCTCCTCCGTGCGGCCCTCCATCACCACGTCGTAGTATCCCGCGCCCCCCTTCCACTCGCAGTAAGAGGTGGCCGCCGAAGGCTTCAGATGCTCCATCCTGATGTCCTCGGGGGAGACGTAGTAGACGGGCGGGTGGCTCGTCTCGAGCACGCGCTTCGCCCGCGTTGTGTACGCGAGCGTCACGCCACCAAAGACGACCTTTACCTTCCCCTCGACGTCCTCCATCCGCGGCGGACGCGGGTAGTCCCAGACGGACTCCTGCCCCGGACCCGGTTCTACGCGCTGACGACCCATCGCCGGACCTCCTTCTCGCTCACGCCCGGATTATATGGTCCGCCCGCGCACCGCATGGCCCCCGCTTTCACACGGGATCCGCCTACGCGCGAACCCGCAGGCCATCCAGCAACGAACGCAGCCCGCCCACGATCCGCTCGCGTTCCATGCCGAGCTGCTGGCGCTGGTAGAGGTACAGGTCGATGTTGAGCGCGGCGAGCAACGTGTCGGCGAGGCACTCGGTGTCCAGATCCGGGGAGACCTCCCCTCCCCCGACCGCCTCGTCCAGGAGCCCGACCACGGTGTTCTTCAACCTCTCGTAGAACGGGTTGCCATAGAGCTCGACGCGGCGACCGCCGGCGGAGGCGTCCCGGATCGCCCCGAGCAACGACCCGTTCTCCTCATTGAACCGGGCCACCCACCCCAGAAACCACTTCAGCCGCCCGAGGGCCGGCCCACGTCCCTCGATCCGCCGTCGCATCTCGCCGACGAAGCCCTCGATCTCCTCGGACAGCAACGCCGAACACAACGCCCCCTTGTGCTCGAAGTGCCGGTACAGCGTCCCCTGCCCCACGCCGGCGGCGCGCCCGATCCGGTGCATGCTCGCCCCGTCAACACCCCCCTCGGCAAACGCCTCCCGTGCGGCCTCCAGGATACGCCGCCGGTTCTCCACAGCATCACTCCGGGTCCTTCTTGCCTCCGTTCCCGATGCGCCCTCCGCCATCGCGCCGCTCCTCCTTGTTATATGGACAATCGTCCGATACTATCCATATACGGACATTCATCCGTTTGATTCTAGCAGAGCTTGGGTGTCGGGGCGGGCGTTCTCGGGTCGCGGGCCGGTAAGAAGGGCGGTGCGGTGTGAGGGTTGTGATCTTCGGGGCGTCGGGCAGGACGGGACGTCCGCTTGTGGAGCAGGCGCTCGCGGCGGGGCACGAGGTCAGGGCCCTGGTTCGGGACCCTTCGAAGCTCCCAATAAGTCACGGGCGGCTCGCCGTGGTCCGGGGCAACGTGCTGGACGCGGCGAAGGTCGAGGAGACAATCGCCGGGACGGACGCGGTCCTGAGCGCGCTGGGGCAGACAAAAGGGTCCCCCAAGGACGTGCAGACGAGGGGCATGGAGAACATAGTCGCCGCGATGAAGAGGCACGGCGTTCGGCGGCTTGTCAGCCTCACGGGGGCGGGGGTAAGAGACCCGCGGGACGAGCCAAAGCTCGTGGACAGGGCCATCACCTTCCTGCTCAGGAGGCTGCAGCCCGACGTTCTAGAGGACGGCGTGCGCCACGCGGAGGTCATAAAAGCGAGCGGGCTGGAGTGGGTGATCGTGCGCGGGCCCAGGTTGACGGAGGGTCCGAAGAAGGGCGAGTACCGGGTCGGCATGGTCGGTAAGAACAGCGGCATCCGGATCTCACGCGCCGACCTGGCCGACTTCATGCTCAAGAGGACCACCGACGACGCCCACCTGCGCCGGATGCCGGTGGTCAGCTACTAACGAAACGAGGACGGAAGCACGACGAAAGCCGTCTTGATGCACGAGACCGGCGGCTCCGAGGTTCTCCGTCTCGAAGAGGCCGCGCTCGCTAGCGACCGCTCATGGCCCGAGAACATCGAGGCGGCCGGAGGAATGGCAAGAGAAACATTATGGGCTCTGACGTTCGGGAAGGTTCGGATAAAGCAAAGATATTCGGGCCGACGAAGCCGATCCTGTTAGGAGTCGGCGATCGCCAGCCCGTGCGGCAAACCCCGGTCGTGCCACAACGCCGACGTCTGCGACTGTTTTTAGGCTTTCCTCTCCATCGGTCCTTACCTCCTACTCGAGGTGCAACGACACAAGCAGTATTGTAGCACGTATTACTAGTATCGGACCGCTCTCGTGTCCCGTTGGCCCGACTTCTGGTGTACTCGATCCTAGAAAGTCCAACTAATCCGCGGGAAAGAGAAAGTCAGGCAACGTTCAAGGAATGCTCCGCCTCCGCCAGGGGAAGATCGGGCGGGAGGTGAGGGAGGGCATCACCACGGGCCACGGTTTGCGGCCGGTTCGGGGCAGTTCGGCACGAGGACCGCACGAACACGTCCTGTTGGTCCTGGCGTGGCGCCGTGCGGTTAATCGAGGTCTCCGTTCCGAAACGGTAACATGGGACCCTGGGGCGGCAGACCGCCGGCCCGGGGGAAGGAGCCAATTTGTTCGCCAGGGTCCGGTCGCTGTTCGGGGACGGGGTGGCGCGGCTCAGGACCAGCGTCTGGTCCGTCGCGCAGTCCGCGGCGGCGGCGAGCCTGGCGTTCTTCCTGTCGCGGGTGCTGCTCGGTCACGAGAGCCCGTTTTTCGCGCCCATAGCCGCCGTCATCTCCCTGAGCGTCACGCTCGGCAGCAGGCCGCGGCGGGCCGTCGAGATGGTGTTCGGGGTGGCGGTGGGGCTCATGGTGGCGGATTTGCTGGTGCTCGTCATAGGGACGGGGACGTTGCAGATCGCGGCCGTGGTCCTGCTGGCGATGGCCGCGGCGGTCTTCTTCGGGGGCGGCACGATGCTTGTAAACCAGGCTGCGGTCTCGGCGATCCTGGTGGTAGTGTTGCAACCCCCCGGCACCGCCTTCTCCCCGGACCGCTTCCTGGACGCCCTTATGGGCGGCGGGGTCGCGCTGCTGGTCAGCTACCTGCTTCCGGTGAACCCGGAACGACTGGTCGAACGGGCCGCAGCCCCGGTCCTCGACGAGCTTTCGGCCTTGCTCGTGGAGATCGCCGCCGTCCTGAAGACCGGGGACCCGGAACGGGCCCAACAGACCCTCCTGCGCGCCCGCGAGATGGACGACAGGGTCAGGGTCCTGAACGAGGCCCTGGAGGCCGGCCACGAGACGGCCCGGCTCTCCCCCACCAGGCGCCGCTCGCTCCGGCATCTGGACCTCTACGCCAGCGCCGGCGCCCGCATAGAGCTCGCCGTCATAAACACGCGCGTCCTCGCCCGCGGGGCGGCCAACGCCACCAGGCGCGGGGACGCCATCCCGGGCAAGTTGCCCGAGGCCGTCCTCGACCTCTCCCGGTCGGTCAAGGCGCTCAACACCTTTCTCGAAGAGTCCGGTGAAGCCGAAGACGCCCGCCGCCACGCGCTCGACGCCGCCCGTAGGGCCACGGAAGTTCTCGAAGAGCGCCACGAGCTCGCCATCAGCGTCCTCGTCGGCCAGGTCCGCTCCGCCGCCGTGGACCTCCTCCGCAGCACCGGCATGGACCAGGCCTCGGCCCTCGAAGCCCTCGAAAACGCCGCCGGCCGCGCCTCGGATATAGGGTAGGTGACCTGCTTTCCGCTCGGCGGGGCTGAGGCCTGAGGCGCGGCAACTACCCATGATCTCTACGCACCCCGGCCCGCCAGAACGACGCCGCCGAAGCAGACCAGGAGACCGATAACGGCGATGGTACCGATACCCTCCCCGAACATCAGGTAGGCCCAGACCATAGTCGTGGGAGGCGTGAGGTAAATGAGGCTGCTCACCCGGGCGACTCCACTCAGCTTCAGGTTCAGCCAGTAGAAACCGTACCCGCCAAAGGTGGAGAAGATCACGAACCACCCGACCGCCGCCCAGAAGTGCATCCCGCCCGCGGGAGCCAGACCTCCCCAGAACAGGGCCATGCCCGCGAACAACAGGGCGCTGACGGAACACTGGATCGCCAGCGCCGCATCCAGCGGCGTCTCCAGGTCCGCCTCCTGGCTCGTCTTGCGCTCCAGAAGCGTGGCCGCCACCAGCCCCGCCATCCCCACAAACGGCATCGCGTAGACCCAGGGCGGCGCGTCCCCTCCCACCCTGGCGTCGCCGCCCACCACCAGCGCGACCCCGACGAGACCTATGGCAAGCCCCGCCCACTGCCGCCGCACCACGCGCTCGCCCAACACGGGGCCCGCGAGCGCCGCCGCCAGAAGGGGTTGGAGCGCCGCGACCAGGGACGCTATACCGGCACTGACCCCGAACTCCACCGCCCCCACGGTGCCCGTCAGGTACACGCCCTGGGCGAGGAACCCCACGGCGCCTTGCACGGCCACCTCCCTGGGCGAGAACCTGTGCCGACGGAACAGGACGACAGCCGCCATAAGCAACCCCGCCGCGAAGAGGAACCTCCAGGCCATCAGCGTCGGGGTGGCCGCCTCAGTGGTGCCGAGCCTGGCCCCGATGAAACCCGAACTCCACATCACCACGAAACCAACCTCGGCAACCCCCCGGCTCCCCCCGAGCCCCCCAACCAGCTTCGACGCCGCGTCCGCCATCTCCTTCATCCCCTCTCGAACGGATGAGCTTCGTCGTCTACGTTAGTAACCATACAGGTAAGTATACTAACGGCTCTGTAGGTTTTTGTAAACATACGGGTTGGTATACTCGTGTTGGATTTGCAAGATAGGCAGGGAGAGGGTCGGATATGGGAACTACCAGAACGCCTGCGGCGGAGCGGATCTTCGAGTCCGCTTCGGAGATGTTCTACCGGGAGGGCATAAGGGCGGTAGGCGTGGACGCGATCGCAGCACGGGCGGGCGTCACCAAGAAGACCCTCTACGACAAGTTCGGCTCCAAGGGCGAGCTCGTCGCGGCCTACCTGCGCGGGCGGGACGAGCGTTGGCGTGCCTGGCTGGTAGAGAGCGTGGACCGGCGAGGCGGCCCGGCGAAGGAACGGCTACTCTCGACCTTCGACGCCCTGGGGGAGTGGATAGGGCACGGGAACACCAGGGGCTGCGGGTTCGTGAACGCCACGGTGGAGTTACGAGAGGAGGACCATCCCGCGCGGGCGGTGGTGATGGAGCAGAAGCGGTGGATGGGCGGCTACCTGGCAAGACTCGCCGCCGAGGCGGAGGTCGAAGATCCGGACGGGTTGGCGGATCGGCTCCTGATCCTCCACGAGGGCGTCAACGTCGCAAGCTCGTTGGGGATGCCTGCTAATGCGGCGCAGAAAGCCAGGCAGGCCGCCGCGGCTCTCATCGCCGACCTTTAACCCGGATGCCCTAAAGACGAGCTAATTCGTGGCGCGCAGCCATCTTCACCCCGCCTGTCAGCCTTTGAAGTAGCTGCGGTCGACGCCTTGCTGGGTGAGAGACCGGCCGGTCAAGAAGTAGACCTGGAAACGACGCCTGGGCCACTCGACGGCGATCAATCGCCGTGCTCTTCAAGGATCAGGGCTTCTGCCTCTATCTCTACCAGGATCTCGGGCGCTATGAGACGCCGGACTTCGACCATGCTGGTCGCGGGCCTGACGTTCCCGAAGAACTCGCCGTGGACCCTGCCGACGGCCTCCCAGTCGTCTATATCCACGACAAAGATCCTGGTTCTCACCACGTCCGAGAGACCCGCACCCGCCGCCTCCAGCGCGACCTTCACGTTGCTCAGAGCCTGAGCCGTCTGCGCCCGCGCGTCCCCGACCCCGACGAAACCGCCGCTCCCGTCGGTGGCCGTGGTCCCGGAGACGTAAACGAAAGGACCCCGCCGCACCGCCCGCGAGTACCCCACGACTCGCTCCCACTCCGTCCCGCTGGAGATGTTGTACCTGGGGTCCATGTTCTACGAGATTATGCCACGCGCGGTTCTTTGTGGCACAATCTTCCCGTGATGGATGGTTCTTCAGAGCAGGCACGGGTCAACGTGGGACCGCAGGGCAGGGTCGTGATCCCGGCTCGCATCAGGCGGTCGCTCTCGATCGGCCCGGGAGACACGCTCGTGGTGCGGGTGGTCGAGGGCCGCATCGTGCTGGAGAAGCGGGCCGACGTGCTCGCGCGGGTGCGCGGGAGGTTCGAGGGGGTTCGGAAGGGCGTGAGCCTGGCGGACGAGCTTATCCTTGAGCGTCGGGAAGAGGCGAGTCGGGAGTCGGCGGGTTGATCGCCGGCGGCTACTCCTGCGTGCTCGACGCCTCGGCCCTGCTGGCCTTGCTGCAGGACGAGCCGGGATCGGAGGTCGTCGAACCGTTGCTGGAGACAGCCGTCGTCTCCAGCGTCAACTGGTCCGAGGTCGCGCAGAAGAGCCTGGAGCGGGGCGTTGAAGTTGCGGGCCTGCGCCAGGATCTTACAGCCCTGGGGCTCACCCTGGCCCCTTTCACCAACCGCGATGCGGAAGATACGGCCTCGTTGCGCGAGGGCACGAAGGATCTGGGCCTCTCCCTGGCGGACCGGGCATGCCTCGCGCTGGCCGGCCGGCTGGGAACGGAGGCCCTCACCACAGACCGCGTCTGGACCAGGGTTACGTCAGTTCCTGTACGCGTTATACGTTAACCTGCCGTTCGGGCTACGAAGTCTTCGATCATGCGCCGGGCGATGCTGACCTTCGGGGGCAGCTGGGGGAGGTCGTCGGCTCGGTACCAGCCGGCGTCTTCGATCTCGCCGGGCTCCGGCCTGATCTCGCCTCCCGCGTAATCCGCGGTGAAGCCGATCATGAGCGAGTTCGGGAACGGCCATGGTTGGCTGCCGAAGTACCGTAGGTTCTCCACCTCAAGGCCGACCTCCTCGCGCACCTCGCGCTTTATGGTCTCCTCGATGGACTCGCCCGGCTCGACGAAACCGGCGAGTACGCTGCGCAGCCCCTTCGGAAAGCCCGGCGAACGCGCGAGCAGGACCTCCTCTCCGCGTCGTATACGGACGATCACGGCCGGGCTGACCCGCGGGTAGTGCATCATCCCGCATCGGGTACACCGCATCGCCATCTCTCCCTCGACGGGCTCAGTCTCGCCCCCGCACCGGCCGCAAAAGCGGTGTGTGGCGTGCCAACTCACGACCTGCTTCGCCCGCCCCGCCACCGCGAAGAACTCCTCGTCCACGGCGGCGAAGATCTCGCGCAGGTCCCGGAACGCCGCGCCGTCGGGCGCCTCCGCGCCGTCCGGCACCTCCACCGCCCAGCACGGGCTGCCGTCGAGGTATCCGACGGGCTGTCGGAAGGAAGCCTCTATCCCTAGCTCTTCGAGGGTGGACGCCCGCGGCACGCGCGGCCCGTCTCTTTCGAGAACGAGGAGCCGGTCCTCCCGGAACGCGAACCACAGCGCCTCTTTCGTCAAGCGCTCAGGCGCGTCCGTCTTGGAGGCGGCTTGCCAGGTACTCGGCCGGGTGGAGGGCGCGGCGGCCGGTGCCGTCCCGGATCTGCTCCCTGCAACTCGTCCCCGGCGCGACCACGACCCGACCCTCCGCCTCCCTGACCGCCGGGAAGAGCCTCCTGCCCCCCATCTTCATCGAGACGTCGTAGTGGCCCTTCTCGTAGCCGAAGAGCCCCGCCATCCCGCAACACCCGGAGTCCACGACTTGCACGTCCGTCCCCGGCGCGAGTCCGAGCGCCCTCTCCGTCGGCCCCGTCCCGACGAGCGCCTTCTGGTGGCAATGCCCGTGCAACAGCACGGAGGAGCCGTCTTTCAGCGGAAGTTCGACCTCCATCTCCAGCACCGCCTCCTCGAAGAGGCGGGTGGCCTGCGCGAGTTTCTCGACGCGGGGGTCGTCCGGCAGGAGCTTCTTGTAGTCGTCGCGCATCGTCAGGATGCAGCTCGGCTCCAGGCCGACGAGGGGGACGCCGCGTTCGATGAGGGGCGTCAGGAGGTCCAGGTTGCGCCGGGCGTTCTTTCGGGCGGGCTCTACGAGGCCTTCGGAGAGCATCGGCCGGCCGCAGCAGACCACCTCGGGGAGCAGGACCTTCGCGCCGGCGGCGGCGAAGAGGCGGACCGCCCCTTCCCCGATCTCAGGCCGCTGGAACTCGTTCCAGGTGTCGTTGAAGAGCGCGATCTCGACGGGACCATCCCCCTGGGGCAACTCCGGGAAGCGCTTGGAGAACGCTTTTTCGGTGACCCCCGGCAGCGTCCGGCGCGGGTCTATGCCCGCGAGGCCCGCCGCGCGTCTGGCGAGACGGGTCCTGCCGATAAAGTTGAAGAGCGCGGGCGCGCGGGACGCGAGCGAGAGTTGGGTCCGGATGTGTCCGGCGGCCCTCTGGCGGAGGGAGAAGCCGTGCTTCTTGCCGGACTGGTAGAGGACTTCGGTCTTCATGCTGGCGACGTCAACCTGGGAGGGGCACTCCGTCTTGCACGCCTTGCACCCGACGCAGAGGTCCATCACCTCCCGCATCCGCTCCCCGGTCAGCTCCTCGGGTGGGAGCGTGCCTTCGAGCACGGAGCGGAGCATGTTCGCCCGTGCCCGCGTGGAGTCCTGCTCGTCCAGGGTGACCATGTACGACGGGCACATCGTGCCGCCAGTTTTTTTGCGGCAGAAGCCGCTCCCGTTGCAGAGTTCGACGGCCTTGGCGAATCCGCCCTGCTCGGAGAAGTCCAGGCCCGTCACTACCGGCAAGCGCCTGCGGCCCGGTCCGATACGGAGATGGCCGTCCATCTTCGGGGGGTCTACGATGATGCCAGGGTTCATCGTCCCCTTTGGATCGAAGAGCCCCTTGATCTCGGAGAAGGCACGCAGGACCTCCGGTCCGTACATCTTGCCGAGAAATTCCGAACGGCTGAGGCCGTCGCCGTGCTCGCCGGAGATCGAACCCCCGCACTCGACGACGAGGTCGGCGACCTCCTCGCCGATGCGCCGCATCCTGGCGACGCCTTCCGGATCGCTGGTGTCCAGTGCGGGCCTGATGTGCAAGCA
>JALZNL010000258.1 GCA_030857715.1 Actinomycetota bacterium
GGCATCGGCGTAGATCCCCTGGTACATCGAGAAACTTCTGCCGTAGGGCTCGGCGGCCAGAAACCACTGCGGTCCATCTCCTGTGGGTATGAGGAAGGGCATCTGGTTGGTCGAGGTTCCCTGAAGGGTAGCAGCCTGCTCATCGGTTGCGCCCTGGTCCTCGGGTGGATTTATCTGGGGAATTTGGGCTTCGTCCTTGTGGGCAAACCAGGTATTCCAGTAGCCGTTGCGATACTTCCAGACTTCGCCCACTCTCCTCGCCAACTCCTCCGGATACAGCCGCTCTCCTTCGAAGCGCCCGTCCTTTTTGGCTTCCTCGGGGGAGAGATCCTCTATCTCTCCATCGGGATGGACGACCAGAACCCCACCCCACCGGGGGACCATCACCGGGAAAGAGAACCCGTAGCTTATATACGGGACCACCCCGAGTAGCTCTTCTCCGTCGAGAACGTAATACTGGTTCGTGTGTTGCGCGAAGAACTTCTCTCTCGTGAGCTGCCAGCCGACGTTCCTGTAAAGGGCCATTCCCTCACCCCGCTTGAATTCCTGGCTTACGATTTCGGCCGACCCATCGGGCTGGATGACCACGGCTCCGTCCTGATTTTTGACCATAGAGTTCCAGGGGCCGTTGGGTTCTCTTGGGGCCACCCAATCTATCCCACCCTCGCCGTTATCCAGGGGTTCGAAATCCCCGAGCACCAGGGTAGGTTCGTCCTGGGTGTTCAGCCCGAAACGCGCGGCCACATCGTAGGGGAGAAACCTTAGCCCCGTTGTATCGGGCATCTCCTTAATCTCTTCAGCTCCTATCGAGTCCAGGTACCGTAGATCCCGCAGAGGCACGGATACGAACAGGTAGGCTAAGGCCGCGATGGCAGCGACTACTGCCACTATCTTGGCCGGGTCCTTATCCCCTATGTTCCAGAGGTAAGCACCGAGAACCGTACCGACCACTACCACAAGGAAGAAAGGCCAATTTACATACAATGCCATCACTAGGCCGTGGAAGACCGGAGACACCAGCCACGCGAAGAACAGGACTACGACGAGGCTTACCAATAGCCGAACTCGGCCAACAGATGCCAAACGCGATGACAAATCGCTTAGGCGTTTCCTGATCTGATCCACCCACTTGTCCTTCCTAGACTTTCTTATCCTTAGTCTATACTCTCGCCCAATGAACTACTAGCTTGCCCTCCGAAGCCCGTGAAAAGCTCTCTAACGACCTTCGTCTTCTTTCAGAAAGGGTATCTGAAAGCGACTTGCGGAGAAGGCATCAGGGGTGCGGTACGCGGCTTAAGCCCGACACCGCCACCATGATTAGCCTCAGAGAGAGCGGCATGTCCGCGGCATCCTCGCTCTACAACCCCTCAAAACCTGAAGCCCGAAACCTGATGCCTGAAGCCTTATCTCCACCGACTTCCACCGTGCCGATCCGGTGGCTCAGGAGTCGTGAAAGCCGCTGTGAGAAGCCGAAATTGAGCTTTGTTCTTCCAAGGTCTGCGCCGATAAGCGTTCCCACACAACCATGCTGGGAAGAGGTCAAACCGCTAGGATTGGAATGCGGACCCACTAGGCACCCAGAGGATCACGGACTATATACAATGTTCCCCGATTCCAAGTCCTGCCACCAGACCGGTTGGACTCTCAGCACAAACGGCGCGGGGAGTAGATTCCTTGCAAAAAGTTGACCCCAGCGCGGAACCGTTCCGGTCGTGTTGGGCTGGCTTGGTTGACGATCAGGTTCGGTGCGGAGGCAGTGGAAACCCGCTGAACGAGCGGATTTCAGAGAGTGACCCCACCGGGATTCGAACCCGGGTTTTCGCCGTGAGAGGGCGATGTCCTTGGCCTCTAGACGATGGGGCCGTGCTTAGAAGCCGGGAGAGTTTATCGGAAGAGGGGCGTTACGTCAAAGCGTTTTACTTGCCGGCGAGGACGGAAAGCTGACGAGCCGAAAGCCGCCGACAAGCGGCTTGCTGAGAGCGACGCGTGCCAACTAGGTTACGGAGAGCCGCTGCATCTTCTCTGCGGCGTCCTCGATTCTGAGCAGGCCGCGCTCGCGGCCGAGGAGCAGCATGGTCTCGAAGAGGCCGGCGCTCACGGTGCGCCCGGTGGTGGCGAAGCGCAAGGGATGGATCAGGTGTCGGGCGCCCTTCTCCTTCTCGGCTGCGAGGCCGCGCACGGCTTCTTCTATTGACTCCTCGGTCCACTCCGGGAGCGCTTTCAGACGCTCGGTGAGCTCGGGGAAGTTCTCGCGAACGAAGTCTTTGCCGAACTGCTTCTCGAACTCGGCCTCGTCGTAGTCGAGGGTGCCGCCGTAGAAGTAGCCGACGGCGTCGGGGATGTCGGTGGTGAGCGAGATGCGCTCCTTGAGAAGGTCCATGATCCCCTCCAGGCGCGGCCTGTCCTGCTCCAATTCCTCTTCCGTCGCGGCGCCTGATTCGACGAGCATGGGGGTCGCGATATCGGCGAGTTCCTGCGGGCTGTAACGGCGGAGGTAGACGGCGTTTATGGCGCGGAGCTTGTTCTCGTCGAAGACGGCCGGGTTGCCGCTGACGCGGTCCACGCGGAACCTCGAAGCAAGCTCGTCGCGGGAGAAGATCTCCTCGTCGGCGGCGTAGCCGGCCCCGAGCAGGGCCAGGTAGTTGAAGAGCGCGTCGGGCAGGTAGCCCTGGGCGGCGAACTCCTCGACGCTTGCTGCGCCGTGGCGTTTGGAGAGCTTTTTCTTGTCCGGACCCAAGACTTGCGGGACGTGGGCGAAGCCGGGGAGGGGGTTGCCGAGGGCGTTGTGGATCAGGACCTGGCGCGGCGTGTTAGAGAGATGGTCGTCGCCCCGGATGACGTGGCTGATCTCCATCTCCGCATCATCCACCGCCGCCGCGAAGTTGTACGTCGGGGTGTCGCTGGACTTCATGAGCACGAAGTCTTCGAGGTTGGAGTTCTCGAAGGCCACGGGGCCCCGGATCATGTCCTCCACCACGGTCTGCCCCTCGCGCGGGGTCTTGAACCGCACGGTATAAGGCTCCCCGGCCTCTATCTTTTTTCTGGCCTCGGCCGGGTCCATCTCGCGGTACTCGCCGCCGGTGTAGATGGGCTGGCGCCTCTCGGCCCTGGCCTTCTCGCGCATCCCGGCAAGCTCCGCTGAGGTGGCGAAGTCGTAGTAGGCGGTGCCGGAGTCGAGGAGCTTTTTTGCGGCCTCGCGGTAGAGGTCGAAGCGGTCGGTCTGGCGGTAAGGGGGATGGGGGCCGCCGATGCCGGGGCCCTCGTCCCAGTCCAGGCCGATCCAACGCAGGGCGCTCTCTAGCTGGTCCACGGACTCCTGTGTCGAGCGGGCGAGGTCCGTGTCCTCTATGCGCAGGACGAACGTGCCGCCGTTCTTGCGGGCGAAGAGCCAGTTGAAGAGGGCGGTCCTCACCCCGCCGACGTGCAACATCCCCGTCGGGCTCGGCGCGTACCGGACCCGGATCTGTGTATTCTCCATGGACTTAAACTAGCACACGCAACGGGCGTTAGAAAGCTCACAAAGGCGCCGTAATCGTGTAAGAAGGTTATCCGGCGCGGGCCTTCGCGGGCGCGATACTCCGACGAGTAGACGATCCCTCGCAGGAGGTATGCGTACCGTGAGAGGACTACCGGGGCCGCTGGAGGCGGTGGACGTCAGGATCACGCAGTGGATGGCCCGCTACGGCGTCGTCACGCTGCGCGTCGCCCTCGGCGTCGTGTTCTTCTGGTTCGGCTTTCTCAAGTTCTTCCCGAACCTCAGCCCCGCCCAGACGCTGGCCGTGGACACCATAGACGTCCTCACCTTCGGCCTCATGCCCGGGGGCGTCAGCCTCGTACTGCTCGCGACGCTCGAATGCGCCATCGGGCTCGGCCTGATCTCCGGCCGGCTCATGCGCCCGACCCTGCTGCTCCTCGCCTTCCAGATGGTCGGCGCAGCCTCTCCTCTCATCCTCTTTCCCGGCGAGGTCTTTACCGCCTTCCCCTACGCCCCGACCCTCGAAGGCCAGTACATCATCAAGAACGTCGTTCTCGTCAGCTCCGGCCTCGTCATAGGCGCCACTGTCCGCGGCGGCGGCCTAACCGCCCACCCGCAGGGAATAGAAGTCGCCCGCCAGACGGAACACCAGGAAAAAGACCATGCCGAGAAGCACCTTACCCACCGCCCGTAGGGGCGGGTTTGAAACCATCTGTTCCAACTTATTCGGGCCGATGGTGTAGCGTTCTACCCTGACGAGCAAGAGAGTGGTAGGAGGCCATCGGACCATGAGCGTCTCGTTCGAGCACGATCGCGTCCTGGAAGGCCTTTGGACGGGCGGGGTGGTGGGGCTCGGGCAGGTCGAAGAGTTCCTGCGCCGCGCTGTGGGGCGGATGCAGCCCACCGAGGAGGATACCCCCAGGGGAGTGGGCAGGCCGCGGGTGCTGCCCTCGATGTGCTTGTGGGCGGGGATGCTGGTGTGCGTGCTGCGAGGCATGGGCAGCCAGCTCGAGCTCTGGCGGCTGTTGGCTTCCAAGGGTTTGTGGGAGTATCCGCGCTTTGAGGTCACAGATCAGGCAGTCTACAA
>JALZNL010000259.1 GCA_030857715.1 Actinomycetota bacterium
TTCTACGGCTTTCTAGACTGGGTTCGTTAACAGCACTGTAACCAGGGTACGGAAACATTGTCAAGCCGCCCGTGCATACTCACAATGGACCCGGACGCCTCTTGCATGCAAAACAAAGGAATGTCATACATGCGGCCGACAGGAGGCCCACACGTCTACGCCCCGCCCACTCCCGCATAGTACCCGGAGCGCCTCCGACACGGGTGCCCCAGCGCGGCCCACGTCCCCCTCCACCAGCACGGCCAGCGCGAAGCTTCGGCCCGGCACAAGGACGATCCCGGCATCATTCTCCACGCCGTCGAGCTCCCCCGTCTTGTGGGCGTAGTGGGCGCCGGTTGGGATCGGAACGATCATCTTCGAGGTGAGGCGCTGGTCCAGCAAGAGTTCGAAGGCGAACCCTCTCGATCCGCCCGTGAGAGCCGATCCAGCCCAGATCTCCCTCATCAGCGCCACCATGTCGGAAGCGGAGGTGGTGTTCTCCCCGCGCAACCGCGCACCGAAATCCATCATTCCGCGGCGGAGCGCGGTACGGCGTAGACCGAGGTCGCGGGCGAGCGTGTTGACGTGCTCCATGCCGACGCGCCGGATGAGCAGGTTCGTCGCCGCGTTGTCGCTTACGCGGATCATGGCCCCCGCGAGGTCCCGGCAGGAGAATCGGGCCGGAAGCCGCTCCGCCTCCAGCATCCCGGAACCGTCGATCAGGTCGTCGTTTTCGACGAGGATCTCGTCCTCCAGCGAGAGCCGGCCCGAATCCGCCTGCCGCAGGAGCTCCGCGAGCACGAGGACCTTGATCAAACTCGCGCTCGGAAACGCCTCGTCTTCCCGGAAACCGAAACCCACCCCGGCGGGCGGCCCTTCGAGCCCTTCGGCGCAGAGACCCACCCGGCATCCGGAAGAGGAGACGATCTCCTGTAAGACGTTTTCGAGGCGGGACAAGCTTCCCGGGCTGAACGCGGGCTGCATCATGTTTCCCGCGAATGGTCTTCGAACCACCGCGCCATCTCCGCGAGGATAAGAGCTCCGGTCGCCACAGAGACCGCGAACTCTTCTAACTCCTCGTTTGTCGCCGTAAGCTCGTAGCCCAAGGTGGAGAGCAGGTACGTCCCAGCGGAGACGCCGGTCCTCTTGTTGCCGTCCACGAACGGATGGCGCCGGATGATGCTCTCAGCAAGCGCCGCGGTCTTCTCGTAAGCCGTGGGAAAGTGCTCCCGCCCGAACGATGCGGACCAGGGGCGTGCCACGGCTGCCTCCAGGGCTTCCGGGTCACGAACACCCTCCGAGCCCCCGTACTCCTGGATGGACACCGTATGGAAAAACAGGATCGTCGCTACATCAGGTTTCAAGAGCTACCTGTCGGCGAGGTTCTTCAAAGCCCGGTCGTACTTCGCCACGAAGTGCCGCATGAACTCTACCGCCTCGTGAGAAGGCCTCGGTGCCGCAGGCTCGAGCACGAGACGACCGTCCTCGGAACGCATCCTCACCTCGCTGCCCGGCGTCAGCGACAACTCGCGCGCGATCTCCGCCGGAATCGTCAACACGACGGAACCGCCGACCTTCTGCAACTTTCGCGTGACCTCCATGCCCGATGCTCCTTCCGCCTACGGCCAAACGAGATTATTTGACAAAGTTTAACAAACGTCCGAGATCTGGCGCGAGATGCTTCCCGGAGCGTCAGTAGCGGGCGAAGCCCCAGTAGGGATCTTCTTCGACGGCGCGAACGACGGTACCTGAAGAGCTGTGTTCGGAGAGGTAGGTTCCGTCGCCGAGGTAGAAGCCGACGTGGGTGACGGACTCCTCGCCGAAGAAGATCAGGTCGTCCCTCCGGGCCCTCTCCGGGCCCTCGCGGCTACTGAACGGCGCCCGACCGAACTGGTCGTCGGCGTCGCGGGGTACGGTCACGCCGAGCAGCCCCATCACGCGGAAGACCAGCCCAGAACAGTCCATTCCGGTGGTGGAGTCGGTGCCGCCCCACCGGTACGGCAGGCCGAGCATCCGAAGGCATCACGGACCCCGGTTCCAGGGCCACCACGCCGCCCTCGGGAAGGCGGACGTCTCCCCCGTCGCGCCGGAGCAGGGCGCCGAGCGGCAGGCCGGCGCTGTTGGGCGCGACGGCCGTGAGGTCGGGGTCCCAGCCGGGGGCCTCTACCAGCCCGTCCAGACGTGCCCATCCGGGGTAGCCCCGCGGGTCCAGGCCGGTGGCGTGCCCGGGCACGACGACCCGCAGCCAGCCATCTCGCTCCTCCAGCACCCCAAGGCGTTCGCCGACGATCAGCTCGGTGACAAGCGGCGCGTCCTCCTCCGGCCCCTCGAATACGGAGACGGAGCCCGCCGCGATCAAGGCGCGTTCCATCGGCCTCCCCACTTACGGCGAGTTGGGCCCGGCAGGAGAGGTTTCGAGAGCGGTGATCCCGGGGGCGTCATCGTCGACCCATCGGTTCCGAACCGCCCCCCATCCGGCCTCGATAATCGTGCGTTGATTCCCGGTTGCTCCGCGACGCAAATCGCGCCTACGGGCGTGCGATGGGCCCGGCGGACGCACTAGGCGTCGCGACGGTCGCTGACAAAAGCTTCGTAGGATGGGTAGGCGGGGCGGCGCGCCCGACGTCGGGAGACGAGGGCGAGGATGGAGGCGCCGGTCCCAAGCAGGGCGAGCGCGAAGAGCAGGAGCTCGCCGAGGAAGGGGATCAGGGCGGTAGCGGCGACCAGCACGGCCCCGACGGCGGCGGCCAGGGCGTTGCCGGACCGGTAGCGGCCGGTGGCGAGCACCACCTTTCGGCCCACGAAGAACGCGGCGACCAGGGCACCGTAGAAGATGAAGGCCAGGTAGGCCGGTGCCATGAGCAGGAGAAGCGGCACGCCGACCACGGAGACGGCGAGCGCCACCGAAAGGACGAGGATCGCGGGCACGGAGACCAGGCCGACGAGCAGCGACCAGCCTGGGAACTCCTCGGCCTGCCGGGCGGCGGCGGAGAGGGAGCGCGGGGCGACGACGGCGGCGAGCACGACGCACGCCGCGAACCCCGCGGCGGCGAAGAACCAGCCTATGTAGCCGATCAGGTCGTCGTCTCCGGAGGTACCGAAGTCCGCCATCATCCCCGCCCTCATCGGCTCGAGCAACTCGGCGTCGGGGTGCTGGTCGACCTCGCCGCTGCCGGGTCGGAAGTCTCCCATTACCTTCGCGTCGGGCCCCAGGCGGATGTCTCCGTGGTCCACGTCGATGCTTCCGACGCGGGAGTTCACGTACACGTCGCCGAAACCGGCGTCCACCTCCCCGGTAACGGGGTCGCGCACCGCGATATCTCCGAAACCGGAGTTCACGCTGCCGCCGACGCTGGCATCCACCCCATCCACCCTGACGTCACCGAACGCCGAGTGTACGTCGCCGGCCACCGGCCCGCGCACGGTGGCGTCTCCAAAGACCGTGGAGACCCCACCCCCGTACTCGCCGCTCTCGACCACCACGTCCGCGAAGACGCTCTTCTCCCCGGCGTACGCCGGGAGCGGCGGCAGGAGCATCACGAGGCCCACGAGGGCGACGGAGGCCGCGATCAGGGGCCGCGCGTCGAACCGGGGGAAGGTTACGGAGACGATCATGCTTCGCGGGCGCGCCGGCGCGAGACGGAGAACACCACCCCGGCTATGAGCAGATCCAGGACCGCCCCGACGCCGAAGGCCACAAGGAGCACCGGACCGGCGGCCACGAGAAAGGCCTCGACCACGCCCGCGAGCCCCGAGACGAAGCCCCAGAAGGCGCCGACCGAGTCGACCACGAGGGCCGCCGGGTTGGTCCCGTCGAGGCTCAGGGCCAGGGAGACGGCGGACAGCAGCGCCAAAGCTAGCCCGGCCCACAAGATCCGACCGCCAACCAGCCGCGTCGGCAACGCCATCGCCACCTCCCGGCAGACCGAACGGGTCTCCCCTACTTCCAGGGAGCAGATGCACGCGCTGAGCCTCAACTCTTCTCTGTAGAGCTCCCGGCAGGCCGGGCAGCGGTCCACGTGTGCCCGGGCCTCCCGTTCCGCCTCCGGGGGGAGCCCTCCGTCGGCGAGCTCGAAGACCCTCTCGGGGTCGCAGCGGGGGCCGCCGGGGCGGCTCATGCCCGCTCCCCCGCCTCCTCCAGCCTCCCGGCCAGCATGTTGCGGGCGCGGAAGAGCCGGCTCTTGACGGCCGGCACGGAGATGGAGAGGACCTCGGAGATCTCGGCGTAGCTCATACCCTCTGTATAGCGCAGCACGATGGGCACGCCGTAGGTCTCGGGCAACGTGGCTATCGCGGCCTGCACGCTGCGGGAGAGGTCCTTGCGGGCCGCCTCGGACTCCGGGCCGTGGGAGACGGCCGCGTGCGTCTCGGGGTTGAACTCGACGATCTCCCGCCGCCGCCGCAGCGTGTCTATCCCGAGGTTGTTGGCGATGGCGAGCAGCCAGGTCTTGAAGCGGTACTCGGGGTTGAAGGTCTCCAGCCGGTCGTAGGCCCGCAAGAACGTCTCCTGCACGAGGTCTTCGACGGAGATCTCACGCTTAGCGTAAGGGTAGAGCACCTTCCCAACGAGC
>JALZNL010000260.1:0-868 GCA_030857715.1 Actinomycetota bacterium
GGGTAAAGGTCGGCAAGGCTTTCGGCCTCGAAGTAACCGAGCTCAAGTACGACTGGGGCCAGAAGGCGGACAACGACGAGGTCGCGGAGGCTCTGGCGAAAGACCCCGGGATCAAGGCCGCCGTGTGCGTGCTCTCGGAGACCTCGACCGGCACCGTGAACGACATCGAGGGCTTCGCGAAGGCGGCCTCAAACGTCGTCTCGATCGTGGACGCCGTTTCGGGACTCGGGGCGTGCGAGCTGCGGACGGACGAGTGGGGCGTGGACGTGGTCGTCGCCGGGTCGCAGAAGGCGCATGATCTTCCGGGAGCACGGGATACAGATCGCCGGCGGCCAGGCGGACATGGCGGGCAGGATCTTCCGCATCGGCCACTGCGGCTTTTTCGACGCCTTCGACATCATCGCGACCATAGCCGCCACGGAGCTCGCGCTCGAGTCGCTTGACTTCCCCATCGAGCTCGGCCGGGGCGTAGGCGCCGCCCAGCGGGTCTTCTCCAAGAGCGGGGTGACCGCTTGAGGGTCCTGATCCCTGAGAAGCTCGCCGACCCCGGCATCGAGCTCCTGAAGCGGGACTTCGACGTCGACGTCCTCCTCGACCTGAGCGCCGAAGACCTTCTGGAGAAGATAGGCGAGTATGACGGCCTCATCATCCGCAGCGCCACGCAGGTGACCGCCAGGGTCATAGAGAAGGCCGATAACCTGAAGGCCATCGGCCGCGCGGGCATCGGGGTGGACAATATAGACATCGAGGCCGCCACCAAGCGCGGCGTCATCGTCGCCAACGCCCCGGAGAGCAACACGGTGGCCGCGGCGGAGCACACTCTAGGCCTCATGCTCGCCGCCGCAAGACGTATCCCGGCGGCGGACGC
>JALZNL010000260.1:878-4531 GCA_030857715.1 Actinomycetota bacterium
GGCGTCGAGGTCAGGGAGAAGACGCTCGGCCTCATAGGACTCGGGCACGTCGGGGCCATCGTCGCCCGCGGCGCCATCGGGATGGGGATGAAGGTACTCGCCTACGACCCCTACGTCTCCGAGGACCGGATGCGCTCGATGAACGTCGGGCGTGCCGAGACCACAGACGAGGTCTTCGAGAACGCGGACTTCGTCTCCCTCCACGTCCCGCGCACGCCGCAGACCATAGGCCTCGTCAACGAGGAATCCCTCGGGAAGATGAAGCCGACCGCCTACCTCATAAACGTGGCCCGCGGGGGCATCGTGGACGAGACCGCGCTCTACGAGGCATTGAAGGGGGGCGTTATCGGAGGGGCGGCGCTCGACGTCTTTGCCGAAGAGCCGACGACGGAGTCCCCGATCTTCTCTCTGCCGAACGTCGTCGTCACCCCGCACCTCGGCGCGAGCACCGCCGAGGCCCAGGACCGCGCCGGCATAACAGCCGCAGAGCAAGTCGCCGCCGCGCTCAAGGGAAAGGTCCCGATGCACGCCATAAACGCCCCCGTGCCCGTGGGCGAGGGCGCGGAGTTCGTCGCCCAGTTCTCCGGCTTGTGCGAGGTCCTCGGCAGCCTCCTCTACCAGCTCACGGACCGCCCCGGCGACACGCTCAAGATAGAGTACAGGGGCGAGGTCGCGGGCTTCGACACGCGCCTGCTCGACGTCTCGGCCCAGAAGGGGCTCTTGGCCCCGATGGTCCACGAGCCGCTCAACTTCGTTAACACCCCGATACTCGCGAAGGACAGAGGGTTGCGCCTTGAGACCTCCCGGGTTTCGGAGAACGCCGACTACACGAGCCTCGTGGTGCTGCGCCTGGCGGGCGAGGGCGGCGAGAACATCGTGAGCGGGACCCTAAGCGGGCCGAAGATGCAGCCGCGGCTGGTCGAGGCGATGGGCTTCGACTTCGACGTGGTGCCGGAGAAGCACATGCTCTTTATCCGCAACGAGGACCAGCCGGGCATGATCGGCAAGGTCGGCTCCATCCTGGGCGACCACGGCATCAACATCGGCAACATGGCCGTCGGCCGCGGCGAGCCCGGCTCCCGCGCCGCGATGGCCGTAACCGTGGACGAGCCCGTCCCGAAAGAGGTCCTCAAGACCTTCATGGAGACCCCCGGCTTCAACGAGGCCCGCGCGGTTACGCTGTAATGGCGAGCCTGGACGACATCCTAGCCCGCTACCTGCCCTACGGCCCGACCTTCGGACCGGGCGACAAGGCCCCGTTCTCCGGCACCTTCGTCTGCGACCGGGGAACGATGCTGCCCCCGATCCGGGTCCAGCTAGCCAAAGACGAGGTGTTCCCGGAGGCCGAGAACCTCGGAGAGCACACCCGCTGGAAGCAGACGAACATACAGGCATAAGGTTTCAGGTTCTAGGTATTAGGCACCAGGAGGGCTGGACCGGCCTCGTCCCGATGACGGGGATCTCTTTCAGGACCGGGCAACAGGGCCGCTTCTACCGGTCGCTAGTTCCGCCCCGCCCTCCTAAAGCCTCGAACCTTATGCCTTAAGCCTTGCCTTTCGGGGTACTCTAGCGAGGTTGCGGATCGTTACTATCGGGAGGCTCTATGAAGATCGGTTACTTTCTCTCTTGCGAGGAGTTCGGGCCAGGGGCTCTAATCGAGCAGGCGCGGATGGCCGAGGAGGCGGGTTTCGAGGGGCTCTGGATCAGCGACCACTACCATCCGTGGGTCGAGGCGCAGGGCAACAGCCCGTTTGTGTGGAGCGTGATCGGGGGCCTCTCCCAGACCACGTCGCTCCCCGTAACGACGGCGGTAACGTGCCCGACGCTCCGCATCCATCCGGCCGTCATCGCCCAGGCCGCCGCGACCTCCGCGGTGATGCTCGGGGGACGCTTCAACCTCGGCATCGGCTCCGGCGAGGCGCTGAACGAGCACATCTTCGGCGACGCCTGGCCCTCGGCCGACGTCCGGTTGGAGATGCTGGAGGAATCGGTGGAGGTCATGCGGCTGTTGTGGGAGGGCGGCACGAAGGACTACGAGGGCCGTCACTACGTCGTCGAAAATGCCCGGCTCTACACGCTGCCTGACGAGCCACCGCCCGTCCTCGTCTCCGGGTTTGGGCCGAAGGCCGTACAGCTCGCGGCGGAGATCGGGGACGGCTACGTGAACGTAGGGCCGGACGCGGAGCTTCTGGAGCTTTTCCGCTCTTCTGGCGGCGGGGACAAGCCCGCACACAGCGCCTTCAAGGCTTGCTACGGCGAGGACGAGGCTGAGTGCGTCAGGACGGCACACCGCATCTGGCCGAACGAGGGTCTACCCGGAGAACTGGCGCAAGTCCTGCCGACGCCGCGGCACTTCGAGCAGGCGAGCGGGCTCGTGACGGAAGAGATGATGGCAGAGGCTGTTCCCTGCGGACCCGACCCGGAGAAGTACCGCGGGATGCTCCGCCAGTTCGCCGGGGCCGGCTACGACGAGGTCTACGTGCAGCAAATAGGCCCGAATCAGAAGGCATTCTTCGACTTTTTCGGCAAGGAGATCCTGCCCGAGTTCCGCTAGACGACCCGCCCGGTGTAAAATCCCCGCATCTCAGGTGTTTCTATGCGGGAGGCGACGGGATGGGCAGAAAAGGCGGCGGGATGGGAAGTACGCTGGTGCTTGCGTTCGTCATCGTTGCGCTGGGCGTCGTTCTCGGCGTGGCGCTCGCCCGTTTTGGCTCCTCTCTGCCTTTACTCGGGCCTATCTACGGTGAAGCGCGTACCGAGACCACGACCAGCCCGGTTGTGGTGGAGGGTGTGCGGGACCTGAATCAACTCGCAACCGTGCGCTGGACGGAGTCCGTGGTCGTTACGAAGGAGACCGGCGGCGGCGCTCTAAAGCAAAACCTCACCGGCGAGAAGCTCGTCCTCGTCGCCACGGGCGAAGTGGAAGCCGGCGTGGACCTCTCCAGCCTCGGAAAAGACGACGTGCGGGTCGAGGACGAACAGGTCGAGATAAACCTGCCCGAGCCGGAGATTTTGGACTCCAGTTTGGACGAGGAGAAGACCCGGCTCTACGACCGGGACCAGGGGCTCTTGCGCTTGCGCCCGGACGACTCGCTGGTGGAGGAAGCCCGCGCCGACGCCGAGGACGAGATCCTGGCCGCCGCCCGCGAAAACGGTATCCTCGATACCGCTGAAAACAACGCCGAAGATGCTATTCGAGCCTTCGTCACCACTCTAGGCTTCGAGGAGGTCGAGTTCGTTCGGTAGCCGACTCTGCGGAGCTTCGTGCCAACGACCAGCCATGCTAGTGCGCTAATTCAGATGGAGAGCGTATATAAGACGAATAACCGCATCGGTGGGAAGGTTCTGTTCAAACCGCTCGAACCGTGCGTGAAGCTTGCCGCCGAGCTCTGGATTTTGGCACGCTAGTGAATCAGGGGTTATGATCGAGAAACGTGGAAGACTTACGGGAACGTGCGGTGTGGCGAGCCTCGTGTTCGGGATTGGAGGTGTGATCGGGGTGACCTCCACTCCTGTACAAACCGTAGATATTGAGTACGTTAGTGGCTTCGGTCATCGAGATGGATTTCACGTTCAAAGGAGGCGACCGTGATAGAGCAGCAACCGGATGCGAAGAGTAACTCCAGACCCGAGACTAGCAGAGGGCATTATCT
>JALZNL010000261.1 GCA_030857715.1 Actinomycetota bacterium
GTGCCGGAGTGGAGCTTCCCCGGCCGGGGCAAGGTGGAACTGGCGCTAAAGGCGCAGCTGACGGCGCTCAAGGTCGGCGGCAAGGTCGCCGCCCGCCTCCCAGACGGGCACATGGTCTCCGACGCCCGCCAGAGGATGGCCCGGGCCGAGAAGCGCGCCCGCATGAGCCTCTACTACAGCCGCATCTACGGGGCCTACGCCAACATGTACGCCGTCTTCTCGACGGACAGGACGAAGGCTCTGTACGAAGCGCTCGAACCCGAAGACAAGGGGCTCTTCCCGTTCGACATCGCGGAAGTCCGGTGGCGGGAGTGGCTCCACGGGACGCACCTGCCGGCGCTGACGACGCGGCCGAACCGGAAGAGGCGGCGGAAGGTCGAGGAGAAGCCGGGGGAGGTGGCGGCGATCTTCGACGTTGACGGCACGCTCGTCGGCTCGAACGTAGTCTCGTACTACGCGTGGCTCAGGATGCAGGAGCTGCCGGCGGCGGTGCGGCCCTTGTGGCTCGCGGGGTTCCTGACCAAGATCCCTTACTACTGGGGCCTGGACAAGGTCAGCCGCGCCCACTTCAACCGCGTCTTCTACAAGAACTACGCCGGCTGGAAGCCGGAAAGGGCCAGGCATCTAGGTAGAGAGAGCTTCGCCGGCTTTACCCTGGACCGCATCTTCCCCGACGCTCTGGACCGGCTGCGCGAGCACAAGGCCCTCGGCCACCGCGTCGTTCTCCTCTCGGGCGCCCTGGACTTCCTGCTCGAACCCATGAAGGACCTCGCCGACGACGTGCTCTGCTCCACGCTCGCCCAGGAGAACGGGACCTACACCGGGGAACTATCCGGGTCGCCGGTGGCCGGGGACGCCCGGGCCAGGATGCTCGCCTCGTTCGCCCGCAAGCGCAACGTTGACCTCTCACGGTCCTACGCCTACGCGGACGCCATCTCGGACCTGCCGATGCTCGAGGCCGTCGGGCGTCCGGTGGCCGTCAACCCGGACAGGAGGCTCAGGGCGGCGGCCGAGGAGCGGGGGTGGCAGATCCGGGACTGGGGCAAGGACCGCGTCGCCAAGAAGGTCTAGGATGCTCTCCCTTGTCTACCACAAGTCCGTCCCCCGCTACCTCCTCATGCGCGCCGGCGCGAAGAGGATAAAGAACCTGGAGACAGGAAGGTTCTCGCCACTTCAGCTAGAAGACGCGCCTGAACCCGAGCTCCCTACGCCCGAATGGATCCGCGTGAAACCGCTCCTCTCCGGCATCTGCGGCTCTGACCTCGGGACGCTCTCCTCGGATAACTCGCCGTACTTCTCGCCCATAACGAGCCCGCCCTTCGTCATGGGCCACGAGGTCGTCGGGGTCGTCACCGACGACAACTCCGGCTTCCGCGCCGGGGAGCGCGTCGTCTTGGAGCCGGCGCTCGGCTGCGCCGTCAGGGGCATCGACCCGCCCTGCCCGTACTGCGCCTCGGGCCGGCACGCCCTGTGCCTGAACGTCGCGAAGGGCGACGTAAGCCCCGGCATCCAGACCGGCTTCTGCCGCGACACGGGCGGCGGCTGGACCCAGCGCACCCTCGTCGCCCACCCGAGCCAGCTCCACCGCGTCCCGGAGGACCTCTCCGACGAGGCCACCGTGGCGCTGGAGCCGCTCGCCTGCGCGGTCCACGCGGCGCTGAAGACGAACCCCGGGCCCGACGACACGACGCTCGTCATCGGGGCGGGGAACATCGGCCTCTTCACCGTCGCCGCCCTCCGCCGCCTGACGGACGCCGGCCGGATCATCTGCGTCGCCAAACACGAACGCCAGCGCGAGGAGGCGCTCCGGCTCGGCGCCGACGAGATCGTCCACCCGAAGCGGACGTACGCGGATCTGCCAGAGATGCTCGGCACGGAGGCCATGAGGCCCGAACTCGGCAAGCCGGTCGTCACGGGTGGCGCCGAGAAGGTCTTCGAGTGTGTGGGATCTGCGGGCACGATAGAGGACGCCCTGCGCCTGACGAAGCCTGGCGGCAAAGTCTCCCTCGTCGGGATGCCCGGAGCCAAGAGCAGCCTGGATCTCACCGCGCTCTGGCACAAGGAGGTAACCCTCTCCGGCGCCTACGCCTACGGGGTCGAGGAGTATAAAGGCGAAAGGACCAGCAGCTTCGACCTGGCGATGAGAATAGCGCCGCAAGTAAGGCTGGAGACCATGATCGGCCCCCGCTTCAGGCTCGAAGAATACCGCGAGGCGATAGCCGCCGCGCGCTCGGCGGGACGCGAGGGACACGTGAAGGTGGTCTTCGACCACAGAGGCATCAGGCATTAAGGCTTTAGGCATCAGGTTCAAGGCTTCAGATAGGGCTTCCCGTTACGTGCATCATTTCCGCGCGAGAAACTCCGCCGCGCTTCCAAGCGTAGTGACCATCACGCGCTCGGAGAGACACCGGAACTACCTAGAACCCCAAAACCTAAGCGACCAAAGGGAGCGACCTTGACCCGACCTGGATTCGCCACCATCCTCGAAAAATCCAGCCCGCCGATGATGTTCAACGCGGGGGACGGTTTCCACTACGAGAAGCTGCCGGAGGGGACGCGCGTCATCTATCCCCCGGGGCCGGTTGACCCGCTCCCCGACCCTAACGTCGCCATCGAGCGGGCGCTGCTGGAGCCGATGGGGATGGAGCCTCTGCACGAGCTCTTGCACCCCGGCATGAAGCTGACGATCGTCTTCGACGACGTCTCCTGCCCGCTGCCGCCGATGAAACCGCCGGACAACCGCCAACTCGTCATAGAGAAGGTGCTGGAAAAGGCCTATGCGAAAGGCGTGGAGGACATCCACCTTATCGCAGCGCTCGGGTTGCACCGCCGCATGACGGAGAAGGAGCTCCGGTGGGCGCTAGGAAAGAACATTATGTCCTCCTTCTATCCTGACCGGCTCTACAACTACGATGCCGAGGACGAAGAGGGGAACACGGTCATAGGGCATACGGGGCGGGACGAAGAGGTGCGCATCAGCCGGCGGGCCGCCGAGAGCGACCTGGTCGTCTACGTGAACATAAACCTCGTCGCTATGAACGGGGGGCACAAGTCCGTCCACACCGGCATCTCGCCATACTCCTCCATCCGCCACCACCACAACGCCGAGACCTTGCGGAACACCCGTTCTTTGATGGACCCGCCGAACTCGGCGATGCACGGGTCCATAAACAGGATGGGGGAGATCCTTGACAACGCCATAAAGGTCTTCCACATCGAGACGACCCTGAACAACGCCACCTTCCCGCCCGTTTTCGACTTTATGGCCAAGCCCGAGCACGAATGGGGCCCCGTCACTAAGGCCAACTTCCTCGCCAACCACCGGGCGACGCGGGCCATGCCCCGGAGGGCCGCGCGCAAGGTCTTCCAGTCCATCGTCGCCCCGCAGAGGATGACGAGCGTCCAGGCTGGCGCCACGGACCCGGTCCACGAAGAGACGATCAAACACCTCCATCGCCAGCAGCTCGTCCCCGTCGAGGGGCAGTCAGACGTGCTGGTGCTAGGCGTTCCCTACGTTGGTCCCTACAACGTGAACAGCATCATGAACCCGATCCTGGTCCACAACATGGTCTTAGGCTACCTCTTCAACCTCTACAAGGGCAAACCGCTCGTCCGCGAGGGCGGCGTCATAATAGCCACGCATCCCGTTCCCGACGAATGGGACGACACCTACCACCCGAGCTACAGGCCCTACTTCGACGAGGTCATCGCGGAGACGACCGACCCTCACGAGGGGGAGAGAAGGTTCCAGGACAAGTACGCCCTCGACCCCTGGTACCGGACCCTCTACCGCTCCTCGTACGCCTACCACGGCTTCCACCCCTTTACCACCTGGCAATGGGGCGCCCACGCCCTCGACCACCTCGGGGGTGTGGTCTTCGTCGGCGGTGACCCGCACACGACGTCGAGGATGGGCTACAAACGCGCCGACACCGTCGCCGAGGCCCTCCAGGTAGCGGAGCCCATCGTCGGGGGGAGCCCGAGCATCACCTACATGCACATCCCGCCGCTCTTCATGTGCGAGGTTTCGTAAGTATCGGGTCTGAGGAGATGCGGGGGAAGATGTCTTCGATGGACGAGGTCTTGAACCACGGTCTACTGCTCGAGTTGGCGGGTGGGCGGTACTTCGAGCGGGGCGAAGGCTACTACCGCGAGGGTCGTGTGCGCGATCTCCTCGAACACGAAGGGGCCATCGCGGCGAAGGTCGTCGGGACCGAGGAGTACCGGGTGAGGTTCCGGGCCGAAGATGAGGAGCTCGATTACTCCTGCGACTGTCCACTCGGGATGGATGGAGAGTTCTGCAAGCATTGCGTGGCGGTCGGGCTGGCGTGGCTCGCTGGTGAGTCTTCGGGGGACATACCCGGGGGTTCTGTGACGATGGACGACGTGCGGAAATACCTTGAGGGTCGGGAGAAGAATGCTCTGGTTGGGATCATCCTGGAGCAGGCGGTGGAAGATGAGTTGTTGCGGGAACGGCTACTCTTGCGGGCCGCGCGCGAAGGAGGGAGAGCTC
>JALZNL010000262.1 GCA_030857715.1 Actinomycetota bacterium
ATTGGACGGGATCGCGACGTAGTGTGTGTTGTTCAGGGTGCCGTTCTCGAAGACGTAAGTGCGGGTGCTCTCGGGGAAGAGGCCCTTGTTTATCTGGCGCTGCGCGAGCTGCGGGTTGTAGCTCATGTCCAGCCAGACCTCGCCGTTCTGGTAGAGCTCGTCCAGCTTCGTGGAGGATTCGGGGTAGGTCTCGCCTTCTCGCCAGAGGTCTGGTTCGAGCTCGTTGAGGTAATCGTAGGTCTTCGACGAGGCGGCATCAAAGGTCATCTGATCAAACGGGTTCTGGAAGGGCTTGGTCTCACCCGTCACTCCGTAGAGCATTTGCTCGACAAAAGCGTTGCCGGTGAAATCCGGTGGCGCAGGGTAGGCGAAGCGTCCGGGATGCTCCCCTGCCCACGCGAGCAACTCTTCCGTGTTCTTCGGTGGGTCGTCGACCTTCGCCGCGTCGTAGATCATGACGAACTGCACCCTGCCCCAGGGGGCCTCGCGACCCTCTACCGGGTAGCCGAAGTCCCTGCTGATGGATTGGTCGTTCCAGTCTACGTACTTCGCGTTGGGGAGCTCCTCTGCCCAGGAACCGAACCAGAGGCCCGCGTTGGCGCCTGTGGCGAAGTTCTCGCCGTTGATCCAGACGAGGTCAATGGTGCCCCTTTCCTTGCCTGCGGTCTTTTCGTCGAGGAGCTTGTTCACGGCGTCGGCGGTGTCTGAGAGGGGCGTGCGCTCGAGGGTGATGTCGTACTTCTTCTCGAGCTGGGGCTTCACGTAGTCATCCACGTACGCGTTGATCGCCTCGTCTCCACCGTACATGGAGATGTTCACCGTCGTGCCGCGCGCTTCCTTTTCGAGTTTCGAGAACGGGCGGTCCTCGCCGGAGGAACCAGTGCCGCCCGTACCGGCTCCGCCGCAGGCGGACGCGAACAATGTGGCAGCCAGAGCGACCAGCATCAACGGTCCAAGTCTCAAAACACGATCTCCTCGTAACCACGCTTCACGAGCCTCCCCGGATACACAGGCGGCCAGAAGCTCGTGCGTAATACGAAGTAGAGTATAGGATGGATCAGCTGCACATCCGGCGTTGTGCATGCGCCAAGCATCCTACCGCCCGAGCCTCTTCCCCAACCAGCCGGGGATCAGGGATATGAGCACGAAGATTGTCGCGGCCACGCCCAGGTAGGCGAAGGTTCTGGTCAGGTCTTCCCTGGCACTGGCCAGGGAGCCTCCCGCGAACGTGTACACGATAACCCCTGGCACTATGCAGATTGCCGTCAGGAGCACGTAGGTGCCAACCCCCATCCTGGTGAGACCGTAGGCGTAGTTCTGCAGGTTGAAGGGGAACACGGGCACCAGCCGGGTGATGACCAACATCCTCCAGCCGTGTTTCTCGACCCCTTCGTCCAGTATCCTGATCCGCGCGTTGTTCGCGGTCCAGGACTCCACGAGCCCGCGGGCTGCGTACCTGCCCATCAGGAAAGCCAGCGTGGCCCCCAGCGTCGCACCGATGACGGTCCACAGGGTACCCCACACCGCCCCGAACACCAGCCCGGCCAGAAGCGATAGAGGCGCGCCGGGCAAGAACGCGACGGTCGCGACGACATAGATGGCGATGAAAACCACGGGAGCGCCCGCGCCGAAGCCGTTGATCCAATCCCTCAAGCTGTTCAGCCCGTCGAGGCTGATGTACCCTGCCACCCCGGTAACCCTGGCGACCAGGAGAGCCAGGAGCAGGGCGACAACTACGCCGATAAGCCTGCCGGCGTTCTTCTTTGTGTCTTCCCCGCCCGGCCGCTCAAACATGGGTTTGCTCCTCCCCTCGTCCCGTAGAGATCAATGCCGTCCGCGGGAATCGTCGACCGCCAGGCCTCGTTCCAGCAAACGCCGTGCGCCGAAGAAAACGGAGAAGACCCGGCGGGTCCGGTCGGCGAAGAGCCTCTCGCGATAGTAATTGTCCGCGGCGCGCTGGTTCGCCTGCGAGAGCGTCGGGTAGACGTGGATCATGGTGGAGAGCGCCTGTACGGGGATGTTCCTCTGCATCGCGAGGGCGATCTCGTGGATCAGGTTCCCCGCGTGGGGACCTATGATGTGCCCTCCCAGGATCTTTCCTCGCCCGCCGGTGACTATCTTGACGAACCCGGTCGTCTCCCCGTCGGTGATGGTCCTGTCGATCCCGGAGAAATCCTGGCGGTAGACCTTCACGTTGGCGTGCTCGTCGCGGGCCTGTTCCTCGGTGAGCCCGACTCGGGCGACCTCGGGATCTGTGAAGGTGGTCCACGGGACGACGCGATGGTCGGCCTTCGTCTTTACCGGGAAGAGGGCGTTGCGCAGGGCGGCGCGGCCCTGGTACTCGGCCACGTGGGTGAAGAAGTACTTACCGGTAACGTCGCCCGCAGCGTAGACGCTCCTGGCGGTGGTGCGCAGATGCCCGTCCACCTTGAGGCCGCACTTCTCCAGCTCCACGCCCGCGTTCTCGAGCGCCAGCGACCCGGCCGTGGGGGCGCGGCCGGCGGCGATCAAGATCTCCTCAGCCTGAACCTCGATCTTCTCTCGCCGCTCGTTGATGGCCGTGATGACCTTCAAAGGGGCGATTGGGCCTTTGTTTCCGGTTGCAACCGTACCTGTGTCGCCGAATTCGACCCTGGCCTCCTTGGCTTTGTAGCCGCCACGGAACGTGACACCGTCCGAGACCAGTATCTCCCTGACGAGGACGCCGATCTCGGGGTCCTCCTGCGGAAGGGGCAGACTCACCGTGTCGAGCAGCGTTACCTTCGAGCCGAAGCGCGCGTAGATCTGGGCGAACTCGCAGCCTATCGGTCCGGAGCCTATGACGATCATCGAGCGGGGCAAGCGTTCGAGCTTGAGCGCCTCCACGTGGGTTAGGTATCCTACTTCCTCAAGGCCCTCTACTGGCGGCGTAACCGAGTGGGAGCCGGTGGCGAGGATGACGCTGCGGGCACCGAGCCAGTGGCCGTCCACGGAGACTTCCTCAGCCGAGACGAAGCTAGCCTCATCGCCTAGAAAGACATCCACACCCATCTTCCTGAAGCGGGCCGGGTCGTCTTGCTCGGCGACCCTTTGTACAACCCTGTTCATACGGTCCATCACGGCCGGGAAGTTCACCTCGTGGCCGGCGTTCCTGATGCCGTACTCTTCGGCGTGGCGCACCAGGTGCGCGACACGGGCGCTCTTGACCAGGGCCTTGGTCGGCACGCAACCCCTGTACAGGCAGTCGCCGCCGAGCTTGTCGCGCTCAACGAGCGCGGTACGGGCCCCGAGAGACGCCGCTCCCGCCGCGGAGACCAGACCCGCCGTCCCGCCCCCGACGACAACAAGATCATACCTGCCGCTCATGCTGGCCTGCCTGTCACGCTAGTCTCTCACCAGGCAGTCCGTTTCAAAGGGATGGGCACATGAAGGTTCTCCTGGCAAACAGACGCGCCCGGTGCTCACGCATACCTTCCTCAAACTGCGTTGACTCGTAACACGCTATCCCTTCGACCCTCCCCCGACACACGTTCGACACCTGTTAGAATCATGCTGTGCAGGTAGAATTCTACACTACGCCGGGTTGTCCCTACAGCGAGGCCGCCCGTGAGGACCTGGAATGGCGCGGGGTGGACTTCGTAGAGTACGACGTAGAGAAGGATCCCGAAGCCCGCGGGCGGATGCTGGAGCTCACCGGCGGCAACAGGACGGTACCCGTCATCTGCGAGGAAGGCAAGCCCGTCCAGGTCGGCTGGATGGGCAGGGGGTGCGCCATATGATGTGGGGTGGTGCGTAGTGGCGGACCGCGAACGCCCTGCACGTTCCGAGGGCGGTTCGCGAACCGCCCCTACATGAACCACCCGTACGCAAACCGCCCGTACATACGTTATCGTGCGATCATGACGACATCCATCGGGCTGCGTCGGGGGCGTGGTAGGTGATGATGATGTCGGCCCCGGCGCGTTTGATGCCCGTCAGCGCTTCGATGACCGCCCGCTCCTCGTCCAGCCATCCGTTCTGGGCTGCCGCCTTGACCATCGCGTACTCGCCGCTCACGTTGTAGGCGGCAACGGGGAGGTCGGTCGTCTCGCGGACGCGGTGCAACACGTCCAGGTAAGGCAAGGCCGGCTTGACCATCACGATGTCGGCGCCCTCTTCGACGTCGAGGCCCGTCTCTACGAGCGCCTCGCGGGCGTTGGCCGGGTCCAACTGGTAGCTACGCCGGTCGCCGAATTGCGGCGCGCTGTCGGCGGCTTCGCGGAATGGGCCGTAGAATGCAGAAGCGTACTTGGCCGCGTACGCCATTATCGGGGTGTTCTCGAAGCCTTCGTTGTCGAGCTCGGACCGGATCGCCGCGACGCGCCCGTCCATCATGTCTGAGGGTGCGACTATATCGGCCCCCGCCTCGGCCTGGGATGCGGCGGTGCGGGCCAGGAGCTCGAGGCTGACGTCGTTTAGCACCTCCCCCGTCTCCTTCTCGACGACCCCGCAGTGTCCGTGGCTCATGTACTCGCAAAGGCACACGTC
>JALZNL010000263.1 GCA_030857715.1 Actinomycetota bacterium
TCCCGGGGCCCTCTCCCCTACGCTTTGCGCTTTCCTGTTCTGCCAGAGCCCGTTCATGTGCCCGTACCTCTCGGCCACCGAGGAGACGAGTTCCTCGTCGTCTATCTCCCCGGCGAGCCAGCGGCGGGCGGACTCGCCGTATATCGAGCGCCCTATGGCGAAGCCGCGGCACATGGGCTCGGAGGCCGCCGCGGCGAAGCTCTCGGCGAGCTCGTCTTCTTCGGCGGCCTGGCCGAGGACGAGCAGGCCCGCGCAGTACGGGTCGTGCTCCCGTACGACGTCCCCGATCCTGACCCACACCCCGGGGTCCGAATTTGGCGGTATCTTCCACCACTCGGGCCGGACCCCGATCTCGTAGAACCGGCCGATCAAGGCCGCCACGCTCTCCCCGTCGTAGCTCGTCTCCGGCGAAGGCTGGACCTCCAGCAACAACTGCCGGTCGTTCTGCAGGCACGCGTCGTAGAGCTGAAGGACCTTGCCCTCCTGGGCATCCCTCATCTCGTCGTCGTCGTCTGGGTGCATGTACAGGTTGCACTTGACGACGTGCTCCTCGGGCCAGGCGCGCAGGGTGGCGGCGGGGTTCGGGCCGCCGACGAACTGGACGGGACGGCTTTTTGCGACCTCGAAGGCCCGGGAGATCCAAGCCCCGCTCCCCGTTAGCTCCTCCAGCGCCTCGTCCCCGTAGACGTCGTCTATGAGGACGCCGGCGGACTCGTCCTTCTCGGCCACCCGCCGGAACGCCCGCCCGAGCAGCACCTTGAGCTCCCGCAAACGCCCGCGGTCCACACCTAGCTCGTCGGCGGCCTCTTCGAGCTGCCAGCGGTGGTCTATGGCGAGCACGCGCAGCTCCTCGGGGTCGTTCCTGGTCGTCGCCCGGTGCAGGTGCTCCAGCCACGCGTCGTCCCTGAGGCGTCGCGGCTTCTCTTCGAGCTCCAGGAAGTACTCGAGCTCCTCGCCAGTCGGCATGGCTGGGGAGCAGCCGTGGCGGGAGACGACGATGGCGCCGCAGGCGTTGCCCAGGCGCAGGCACTCCTCGAGCGGCTCCTCGCGCAGCCAGCCGCTCAGGAACCCGCTCAGGAACGCGTCGCCGGCCCCCACGGAGTTGAAGACCTCCACGGGGAAGCCAGGCACCCTGACGCCGTCTTCGAGGTTTTCCGGTATCTCCCCGGGGAATACTACGGCGCCCATAGCGCCGACCTTGAGGACGACGGTGGCGGCGGAGAGTTCGCGGATGCTCAGGAGCGCCTCGCGGGTGTCCGTCGAGCCCCCGGCGATCCTTATCTCCTCCTCCGTGCCGACGACGAGGTCGCAACCCGGCAGCACCGAGCGGTAGACCTCGGTAACTTCTTCGCTCGCGACGAACATCTCCCCGCCCTGCCCGTGGGAGGCCACCCCCCAGAAGACGGGTCTGTAGTCCAGGTCGAAGACGACCTTCGTCCCGGCTTCCTTCGCCGCCCGTACCGCCTTCTCCGAGGCCGCCCGCGCCTTAAGCCGCGAGAGGGGCGTGCCGGTGACGAGGAGCGCCTTCGCGGACCGTATAAAGTCCACGTCCACGTCTTCTTCTTGCACGGCGAGGTCGGCGGCGTCGCCGTAGGCGAAGATCCTGGGGAACTCTTCTATGGCCCTGACGGCGAGCAGGACGTAGGGCGTGAGCTTCTCCGGGTCCGACCGGACCCCGCTGACGTCCACCCCGTTATCGGCCAGTGTCTTGCGCACGAAGCGGCCCATCTGCTCGTCGCCTACGCGGGTGAGCATGGCGCTCTTCACGCCGAGCCGGGCGGTGCCGACGGCGATGTTCGTCGCGCTGCCGCCGACGTACCGGCGAAAGGACTGGACGTCCTCCAATTTGGAGCCGTCCTGCTCGGCGTAGAGGTCAACGCTGGTGCGTCCGATGCAGACAAGCTCCGGTCCGCCACTCACGCGTCGCCCCTCGTCCGACGCTCCCCGGTCGTCACGCGCGGGTCCGGCGGCGGGGCGGCCCCCCCGACCTTCTCCCACCGGCCCGACGCGCACGAGCGGTCCATCGCGTCTATGACCCTCATGGGGAAGACGATCTCCTGGACCCCCACTGGGCGCAGAAAATCGTACGCCTCTGTGACCTGCACATCGTCGTAGTGCCTCGGTTTGAGCTCGCATTCGGGGTAGTGGTCGAGCGGGCGCTGGTACGACCGCGTGTGCAACTGGCCCATCCAACCCAGCCTGACGGTCCCTATGCCGATCTCTGTGGCCACGCTCCCCCTTTCCCCGCCCGCCGGGCCTCTGCCGGACGGACTTTTTGGTCTCGTTTTGCCGTTCCGGGTTCCCATACCCGGCGTAGAGATCCCCTCTTACAAATCCACCAGCATCATCTCGAACCAGTAGGACTCGGCCGGGTAGCTGTGGGCGCCGTACTCGATGGGCCGCCCGTCCGCGTCGTAGACGATCCTGGTCATCGTCAGCACCGGGTCGCCGGACTCCACCTCGAGTAGCTCGGCCTCCTCGGCGCCGGCCTTTCGGGCCCCAACCCGCTGCGTCGCGACGTTAGGCGCGATCCCCGCGCCCCGGAACAGCTCGTAGAGCCCGATCCGCTCCAGGTCCTCCTCCCCGACCTCCATGAGACCTAGAGGCACGACGTTGTGCATGAGCGCGATGGGGTCGGACCCCGCCACCCGCAACCTGTCGAACCGCACCACGGCGTCGCTCGGTTCGAGCCCTAAGTGCTCGGCCACATCCGGCGGGCACGGTCCCCTCTCCAGCGAGAGAAGACGGGTCTGCGGCTCCCTGCCCGCTTCCTTGAGATCGTCGTACAGGCTGGTCAGCGCGACCGCCCGCCTCACCGGCCTAGGCGCGACCATCGTCCCAATGCCCCGCCGCCGGAGGAGCAGGCCCTTGTCCACGAGCTGCTTCATAGCGGCCCGCATGGTCGGGCGGCTGATCCCCAATCGCGTGGCGAGTTCCACCTCACCCTCGAGCTTGCTCCCCCGCGGCAACCGACCGTCCTCGATGGCCTGTTCGAGCACCTGCCCCGCCTGATGGTAGAGCGGCACTGGGCTGGAATGATCCAGCCTCACGCCGAGCAAAACGTCAGCCATCCGATTGCTACCCACTCATCGCACCCCTACGATGTGACATCAATATATCTTTACATAAACTTACAAGTACGCAAGGGCTTTGTCAAGTACTGTGGGTGGCGTGATGCGCGGTCTCGACACAAGCGGACCGCGCCGAGGACACGCTCGTACTGGTCGAGGCTATCGGCAGCCCCACGCGCGGATAACGCTCGACCTCTACCACGTCCAGATCGACAACGGCCAAGCTTTCGAGAGATTACGGTGCCTTGCCCGGCTTCAGGGTTTACTAACACCGGGCTCGGAACGCTTTTCGGCTAGGCGAACGCCCACGCGGGGGGGTCTTCGGGAGGTCGAAAAATTGTGTCTAGTGTAGCTTGAGCGGTTGGCGAAGTGGGATTAAGTCAGTTTGGTGGACACCTTGAGGCTTGGGACGATAGAGTCCCAGAAAGGAGTCCACTACATGCCCAGAACCAGACCACCATATCCCCCCGAATTCAGGGCTGAGGCCGTCAAGCTGGCCCGCTCTTCAGAGAAGCCGATCTCCCAGTTGGCCCGAGATCTCGGAGTCTGTGCTGAGACTCTGCGCAACTGGCTCAAGCAGCAACAGATAGATACTGGAAAGCGCGACGGTATCGCTACCGACGAGCGCGAGGAACTGAGGCGCCTGCGCCGGGAGAACAAGATCCTCCGGGAGGAAAGAGAGGTACTTCGCAAGGCGACAGCTTTTTTCGCCGCAGAGGAGAAGGACAGCCGGAGGCTGAGGTGATCTTCTCCTTCATCGATATAGAGAGAGCCAAACACTCCATCGGGCTTATGTGCCGGGTGTTGAGGGCGTCCCGCTCAGGCTACTACGCCTGGAGAGTAAGGCCACCTTCGCCGAGGGAGCGTGAGGATGACGCCCTCACCAAGTGCATTGGGCGTATCCACCGTGATTCCAGGGAGACCTACGGAGCGCCGCGGATACATGCCCAATTGCATGCCGAGGGTGTGAGGGTTGGCAACAAACGGGTGGCGAGACTTATGAGAAAGGCCGGGCTGGAAGGCTGCTATCGCCGCCGCAAGAAGGCACGAACTACCCAAAGAGACCCGCGGGCTGTTCCAGCCCCCGACCTCGTAGAGCGGCAGTTCGGGCCGGAGGCAGCAAACAAGCTGTGGGTGGCCGATATCTCATATGTGCCAACCTGGGAGGGCTTTGACTACCTGGCCTTCGTGATGGATGCCTACTCCCGTAGGCTCGTCGGATGGGCTATGGCCTCTCATCTCAGGAGTGAGCTGGTTACAGACGCTCTGGACATGGCACTGTGGCGCCGACAGCCTGCTCCGGGGCTCATGCACCACTCCGACCGAGGAAGCCAGGGCGGATTCAACCGGTCGAAGCAACACCGGGGTCTTGTTCCAAGGTTAGTTGATCATTGAGCATTTCGGTAGGTGTGTGCCAGTTGTGGGT
>JALZNL010000264.1 GCA_030857715.1 Actinomycetota bacterium
CGCCGGCTCTTTTGGTTGTCCTTGCTGGGAAGGTACACCGCGTGCCTTACGAATTCTCCAATCCACATCTTTCGAGCATATCTCTCTGGAGAAGGAGCGCTACAGGTATCAGCGAGCGTTATCCGAACTGTCTGGTTCCGACATCAGCAATCATAACGACGAGCCGGAAGACATCGTACATGCGGTTCGAAACTGGTTCCGCGGAATGAGTTCACGCAAACCTCCGAGTGGCACAGTAATCTGGGAAGACTTCAACGAGTTTATGGCAGATTTTTATCAGGCAAGGGAAGAACAAGGATACAAAGACAAAGATCTGCAGTTGATGCCTACGCGGGAATACGTGGACTTTGTCGAAGAATGGCTAAAGGTTAGACGCTAACCAGGTCCGCTAAACTTCGGACCTCATGTCCATCTCCGGCACGATCTCCTCCCCGTAAGCGTCGAGCGTCTCGTCCATCGCGTCGTGCATGAGGTAGATGTTGAACTGGTCGGCGCCGAGGTCTTTTAGCTCGGTTAGTTTCTTTACGTGGTCTTCGACGGTGCCGAGGACGCAGAAGCGGTCCACGATGTTGTCGGGGACGAAGTCGGTGGTGGGGTTGCCGGCCTGGCCGTGGTGGCTGTAGTCGTAGCCCTGGCGGGCCTTTATGTAATCGGTCAGGGCGTGCGGGACCTCGCTGCTCTCGCCGTAACGGGAGACGAGGTCCGCGACGTGGTTGCCGACCATCCCCCCGAACCACCGGCACTGCTCGCGCTGGTGGGCGAGGTCGTCGCCGACGTAGGCGGGGGCCGCCACGCAGATCTTGACGTCTCTCGGGTCGCGGCCGGCCTCTTTCGCGGCGTCGTGGACGTGCTTCATGGTCCACTCCAGGATGACGGGGTCGGCGAGCTGGAGGATGAAGCCGTCGGCCTTGCGCCCGACGAGGCTCAGGGCCTTCGGGCCGTAGCCGGCCATCCAGACGTCGAGCTTTCCGTCTTTTACCCAGGGGATCTTGACGTTCACGCCGCCGTAGTCGGCTTCGCGGCCTTCGGCGAGGTCCTTTATGACGCGCATCGCCTCTTCTAGCTGTCGCAGCGTGGTCGGCTTGCGGCCGAGGACGCGCACGACGGAGTCGCCGCGGCCGATGCCGCAGATGGTGCGGTTGCCGAACATGTCGTTTAGGGTGGCGAAGGTCGAGGCGGTGACGGATGGGTCGCGGCTTACGGGGTTGGTGACGAAGGGGCCGACGACTATCTCTTCCGTCGCGGAGAGCATCTGGGAGTGGATGACGTAGGGCTCCTGCCAGAGGATGTGCGAGTCGAAGGTCCACGCGTGGGTGAAGCCGTGTTGCTCGGCCTTCCTGGTCAGCTCGACGACGCGGCTCGCGGGCGGGTTTGTCTGGAGGGTTACGGCGAAGTCCATGCCTTCAGTCCTTTCCGCCACCGGATACCGCGGTCGCCAGGCCCAGGGCGACGTAGACGCCGCCGGAGAAAAGTCTTTGTCCCCGGCGAAAGCCCGTGCCCTTGCTCCTCAGCCAGCCGGCGGCGGTGCCGGAGAGCAGGGCGTAGAGGCCGTCTGTGCAGACGGCCAGGGCGACGAACGTAAGGCCGAGCACCGCTATCTGCGCCCAGGCCGCGCCGGACGAGGGATCGACGAACTGGGGCAGGAAGGCGAGAAAGAACAAAGCCGTCTTTGGGTTGAACACGTTTACCACAACGCCCTGCGCGAAGGCGCGCGAAAGCTTCTGCCTTCCGGTGCCAGCGGAGACGCTGAACCGGGCTTCGTTCTCGTCGCGCGAGAGGACGAGGCGCAGGCCCAGCCAGACGAGGTAGGCAGCCCCCGCCCACTTCACGATCGAGAAGGCCGTGGCGGAGGAGGCCAGGACCGCCGAGAGCCCGACGGCGGCGAACAGGATATGCACCAGCGCCCCCGCCTGCACGCCGAGCATGGAGACCAGGCCGGCGGACCTGCCCCCCTCGACGCCGCGAGCCACGATGTAGAGCACCGAAGGCCCGGGCACGACGAGGAGCGCCAGCGCCGCCGCGGCGAAGACGCCGAGGGTGGCCGCGTCAGGCATCACGAAGCCCTCACGCCGTCTCAGGCTCCCTACCAGACTCGCGGGACTGGTCGGCGGTCGGCTCCGTGGCTCCGCTGCCGATCATGGAGAGGGCCAGGTAGACCAGCGCGGCCACGCCGAAGGTGAGGAAGAGGCCGTAGTTGTAGAGGCCCTCGATAAACGTCGGGCTCTCGAAGACGCCGGCGAAACCGGGGGTCGTGGCGGCCTTTATGAAGCCAGGGAGGACGGGGAGGACGCCGGCGAGGACCGCGATTATGGCGCGCGGGTTCCAGCCGCCTGAGTAGGCGTAGCGGCCGTCGTGCTTGTAGAGGTCCGCGAGGTCGAGCTGTCTTTTGCGCAGGATCCAGTAGTCCACGATCATCACGGCCCCGATGGCCCCGAGCAGGCTACCGTAGCCCACCAGCCACGTGAAGATGTACGCCCCGACGTTGTTGAAGAGCACCCACGGGAAGGAGACGATCCCGAGCAGCGCCGTGATCAGGCCGCCCATCCTGAACGAGATGTACTTCGGCGCCAGGTTCGAGAAATCGAACGAGGGGGAGACCACGTTCGCGGCCATGTTCGTCGAGATCTGGGCTATCGCTATGACGATCATGGCTATTATCAGGAGTATGGGAACGTCCGTGAGGAGCCGGGTAATGAGGGCCACGGGGTCCCAGATCGCCTCGTCGAACACGACGATGGTCGCCGCCGTCACCGCGATCCCGATAAACGAGAACGCGGTCATCGTGAGCGGCAGCCCTATGGCCTGGCCGACGACCTGCGAGCGCTGGCTCCGAGCGTAACGGGTAAAGTCCGGGATGTTGAGGGAGACCGTGATCCAGTACCCGACGTTCGCCGCCAGAGAAGGCCAGAACAGCGCCCAGAACGGCACGTTGCCCGTCTGGAGCCCGGAGGAGGTCGAGAGCACGTTCCCGAGCCCGCCACCCGCCGAGAGGCCCCAGGCCAATAGCGCCAGGCTGCCCACGATAAGTAGCGGCGCGGAGAAGGCCTCGAACCACTTGACGCCCTCGACGCCGAACCAGATGATCACGACCTGTATCGCCCAGAACACCATGAAGGTTATGGCCGTGTTCCCCGGCACGTCGCCCCAACCGCCCCACACGGCGCCCATCAGGGAGCTTAAGGCCAGCCCCCCGATCCAGGTCTGTATCCCGAACCACCCGCACGCCACGAGGGCCCGGGCTATGGCGGCGAAGTTCGCCCCCCGCACACCGAAGGACGCCCGCACGAAGACCGGGAAGGGCACGCCCCACTTCGTCCCCGCCTGGGCGTTGAGCAGCATCGGCACCAGCACCAGGAGGTTGCCCAAAGATATGGTGAGCAGCGCCTGCCACCACAGCATCCCGGCGGCCATCAGGCCGGAGGCCAGGGTGTAGGTCGTGATGACTATCGCCATCCCGATCCAGAGCGCCGCGATGTTGTACGTCGTCCACGTCCGGTCTTCTGGCCCGGTCGGCGCCAGGTCCTCGTTGTAGAGGCTCGACGAGCTCACCTCGGCCTTGATCCTGGACAGCTCGGCCGGATCGGTGAAGCCGAAATCCCCGTAGCGCTCGCGTTCCAAATTGGCCTCCCTTCTAGGGGTTTCAGGCTTCAGGCATCGGGTATCAGGTCTTGCTGATACCTGACACCTGTAGCCTGAAGCCTATTTCGCCCACTCCATCGTCTTCTCCGTCAAACGGTGCAACGCCCGCACAGACAACTCGATGTCTTCTTCCGGCGTGTCCTCGTCTTTGGTGTGGCTGAGGCCGCGGAGGCTCTTTACGAAGAGCATCACCGTCGGCATGAGACGGGCCATCTCCGCCGCGTCGTGGAGCGGCCCGCTCGGGAGGCGGTGGGAGGTGCCCGCGACCTCGTTTACGGCCTCGTCGGCCAGCTCGATGAGGCCGTCGTCGAAGGGGATGGGCTCTATCTGCCAAAGACGCTCCCATTCGACCGAGACGCCTTCTTCTTGTGAGATCTTCTCGCTTGCTTCCTTGGCCTTGGCGAGCATATCGGCGAGCACGCCGGGGTCGAGGGCGCGCTGGTCCAGGGACGTCTCGCACCAGCCGTTGAAGGCGGTCACTATGGCCGGGCTGACGTTTACGAAGCCCGTAGTGGCCCGCACGTCTTCGCGCGCCGCGGCGTCGTCCCTGAAGGCTACGGCGGATCGGGCGGCGGCGATGAAGGCGTCGCGCCTCACGTCCATCGGGGTCGAGCCGGAGTGGGCGTGCTGGCCGGTGAAGCGGACGGCGTGGCGCTCTACCCCGAAGGTGCCGAGCACGACGCCGAGCGGCAGGCCCATGCGTTCGAGGACCGGGCCCTGCTCTATGTGGAGCTCCAGGTAGGCCACGGCGTTCTCTAGCTGTTTTCCGGCTTCGTTGGCCCGGTCGAGGTCCACGCCGTGCTCGCGCAGGGCGTCGGGGAGTGCTGTGCCGTCC
>JALZNL010000265.1 GCA_030857715.1 Actinomycetota bacterium
ACGGCAAGGCTGGCGGCTGGTGGGAGTGGAAGCCGGAGAAGCGGGCGCTGGAGCACCTGTACACCGCCGGGGAGCTCATGATCTCGCGCCGCGACCCCAACTTTCACCGCGTCTACGACCTGCGCGAATGCGTCCTGGAGCACGCACTTCCGAATTGGGAAGACGGTCTCGCGCCAACCCCGGAAGAGGTTCGGCGGACGCTCGCCCTCAAGGCCGTGCGGGCGCTCGGCGTGGCGGTGGCCCGCTGGGTGCCCGACTACTTCCGCACGCCGAAAAGGGGCATCTCCGGGCTGCTCGAAGGGCTGGCGGGCGAAGGCGAATTGCTCCGCGCCCGGATCGAAGGTTGGGACGAGCCCGCTTACGTCCACCCGGATAACGCGGCGCTGGCGGAGAATGTCGTTTCCGGTGGGCTGGAGCCTTCGCGCACGACGCTTCTCTCCCCGTTCGATCCGGTCGTGTGGGATCGGGCACGGGCTTCGGAGCTGTTCGGGTTCGAGTACAGGATCGAGGTCTACACCCCGGCCGTCCGACGCCGGTACGGTTACTACTCGCTCCCGATCCTGCACCGCGGCGCGCTGGTCGGCAGGCTTGACGCGAAGGCTCATCGCAAGCAGGGACTGTTTGAGGTGAAGGCGCTGCATCTGGAGCCGGGAGTCTCGGTAGACGAGGACCTCGTTTTCGGGCTCGCCGGGGCATTCCGCGACTGCGCAGCTTGGCACGGCACGCCGGAGGTGCTGGTAAACAGGTCCGATCCGCCCGATCTGGCCGGTCCGCTTCGGGCCGCGGTCGAGGACGCCGCCGGGTTGCCGCCTCTGCGGCAAGAACGGGTACGGTGACCCGCGGCGGGCCGGCACTCACGTTTTTCCTACGTACAGATCCGCCCTCCGTCCGGCGGCGGGATGCTGGACGGAGGGCCGTGGAAGGCGGGGCGGGTTTTACCTACAGTGGACAACGTTGCCGGGGAAACCCGAGGCGGGGTATGCTCCGGGGAGGACCGGACGGGTCGGATGCGGGGTTTCGGGCGGCGGTCGTCCGCGACGACAGAACCGGCCATCCGACGGGTTCGAATCGACGAAAGGAGGGGGCCATCAAGCTCTCGCCCACGGAGCAGGAGAAGCTCAACTACCCTGAGGCCGTGGCGATCATCAGCGCCGAGCTCCTCGAAGGCGCCCGCGACGGACGCGGCGTCGCCGACCTGATGAGCTTCGGGGCCACCATACTCGGCCGGGACGACGGACCTTCCCCGACGGCACGAAGCTCGTCACCGTTCACAACTCCATAGTCTAGGAGGACGCCTTGCACCGGGAAGAAGCGACCGAGCTTATCCTCGAAGCGAAAAAAGAAAAGGGCCTCACTTTCGAGGCCATAGCCCGGAAGGTCGGCCGCCACAAGGTCTGGACCACGGCAGCGCTCATGGGCCAGCACCCGATGGGCGAAGAAGAGGCCGAGACCGTCGCTGACCTGCTCGGGCTCGATGCCGAAGTGTCGAAGGCGCTGCAGGAGATCCCGACGCGCGGCAGCCTCGACTCGGACGTCCCGACCGACCCGACCATCTACCGGATACACGAGATCACGCAGGTCTACGGGACCACCATAAAGGCGCTTATCAACGAGGAGTTCGGCGACGGCATCATGAGCGCCATCAACTTCAACATGGACATAGAGATGGTCGAGAACCCCGAGGGCGACCGAGTCAGGATCACTTACGAGGGCAAGTTCCTCCCGTACCAGTGGTCATGATCCCCGGCGAGATGCTGCCGAACGAGGACCGCGAGATCACGACCTTCACCTTCGCAAACCTTGACGACCGGCCCGTCCAGGTCGGCAGCCACTGCCACTTTTTCGAGACGAACAAGTCCCTGAAGTACGACCGCGAGACGTCTCTACGTCATGCGCCTGGACATCCCGGCCGGGACGAGCGTGCGCTTCGAGCCCGGCGACAAACGCGAGGTCGGCCTCGTCGCTATCGGGGGACGCAGGATCGTAAGAGGCTTGAACGGCAGGCACCGCATGGTCTCCTGGCCAGCGCACCCGGCACGCTCGCCTCCGCCAGCGCCGTTGCCCCGGGACTCTGCGTGGTCCATATCCTGACGGACAAAGCCCCGGAACTATACGGAACACTAAACGGTGTAAGAAGGATAGCCAGGAGCTCACTGAGCCTGCCCGAATCGGTGCGAGAGGTGGCTTAGAGCAGGGCGCCTTTCAGCCTGCTACGCCCTGCGAACTCCGCCTCGGCATTCCAGCTTCGTCTGTTCGGTACGCGTCCGATCCCGATTACCAGGCCGTTCTTGGCGAGGTGTCGGTTCCTCTTTGCCGGACCTTCGTTGGGCGCGGGCAGGTTCGAAACCCGCCCCTACGGCTGTATCGTCGTTCCCGTGGCGGATCGGCGGCGCGTCCGAGGCGCGGGGCGGCGTCCTGCTTTTTTGGCTGAAGGCTGACAAGCCGGCGACAGGCGGCGTGCTAACATGCCCGCGTGGAGGCGAGGGTCGGAGCGGGCGGCGAGCGGCATGTGGTGCCTGCGGTGCTCTGGGCGGCGTCGTTCGTTCTGTGCGCGCTTGGGGATGCGTTTGTGGGGCGGTGGGTGTTGTTGCCGCTGTTCGCGGCGGCGTTCTACGGGGGCATGATCGTCATTGACCTGGTGACGTATCCGGTGCTCTCGTTCTGGCGGGGCTGGCTCAGGCGACGGGGTCTTCTGGCTTGGTATCTCGTAGAGGTGGGCATCCTCTGGGGCGGGACGACGGTGTTGCTCATCTCCCTTTCGCCGGCCTGGATCGGCTGGAGCTGGGAAGGGGTAGTACCGTTGCAGGTCCTCGGCGGCGCCCTTGTCGTCCTCTCCGTGGCGGTCGGTACGTGGGCCGTGGCGAAGATGGGGTGGGCGCGGCTGCTCTTCGCCGGGGCGCTCTTCCCGCCGGGGGCCGGGGCGGAGGAGAACAACGTCCCGCAGAGGCTCGTCCTCGAAGGGCCGTACCGGTATATGAGAAACCCCCTCTACGACACGGACTTCGCCCTGATCCTGGGCACAGCCCTCCTCACCTCCAACTGGTTCCTGGTACTGCTCGCCGTCCTCTACGTCGCCCAACTCGCCCTCCAACTCCCCCTCGAAGAACGCGAGCTGCGACAGCGTTTCGGACGACCATACCGTCGCTACTGCGAGGTCGTGCCGAGGTTCGTACCGAGGCTCCGGCCCGTAAGCCGTCGGGAACTCGAGTAGGGAAGGCTTCAGGTATCAGTTCTCTGACCTTGCCGATGCCTGCATCCTCGCCAGCACTACGAGGTGGTCGCTCCCTGCGGTGAACGGCTCTCCCTCGAACCCACCGTAGAGTGCCTCCGTCTCGAAGCCCGCCAGCCGGAGCATTAGCTCCAGCTCCGCGCGGCCTGTGATGCGGATGGTGAGGTCGTGCGCCCGGCGGCTCTCTAGTCCGCCCGAAGCGTCGTAGAGATCGTAGAACAGGCGCATGTCCATGAGTTGGCTGGCCGCATCGTAGCGGGAGAGGGAGAAGCGGTCGAGCCGGCCACCGTCGGGCAGTTCCCGGGTGAGATCGTGGCGCAGGGCGGGGCCGCCGGGCGGGTCCACGAGCTCCTCGGGGGATAACGCCGAGACCTCTATGCCGAGCAGGCCGTCGGGTTTCAAATGTTCGCGCGCGTTACGCAAGAAGGCCACCGCGTCGTCCGGGGTCAGGAGACAGAGGAACGAGTTGAAGGCGCAGACGGCGAGGCCGTACCGTCCGCCGGGCTTCGCCGTCCGCATGTCGCCCGCGATCCACCGGACGTTTTCGTCCTTCTTCCGACCTCTCTCGACCATCCGCTCGGAGAGTTCGACCGTGGTCACGTCGTGGCCTGTGGCGGCGAGGGGGGCGGCTATGCGTCCTGTCCCGGCGCCCCACTCGATGACGGGACGGTTCTCGCGGCCAGCCAGGGCGAGCCAGAAAGGCAGGTCGTAATCGTGGTCGTATTCCAGGTCGTAGAGGTCGGCCAGGATATCGTACTCGGACAAAGGTTCTCCTTTTGGCGTCCATGATAGCCTGCGGACCGAGTGAAAGTTTCGTGAGAGGAGCCCGGATGACAGAGGCTCTGGATCACATCCAGGTAGCGGTGCCCGTCGGCAGGGATGGAGAGGCGCGGCTTCTACTCCGGCCTGCTCGGCCTCTGAGTATTGTAGGAACGAAAACACCCATTAAGACTTTGAACAAACATTCAATCGTCCTCCAGGATGCCCGGACGGCGCAGCGGGCGCAGGCTGCCCCTCAGAAGGTCGTCGGCGAGCGAGAACTGGTTGCGTGGCCCAGCGAGTTCACATGCTCGTGGCGCAGGGGCGAGAGTCGCTCGACGTTCTCGCCATGCGCCTGGAAGCCCTCCGTCGCCAAGGTTTCTAGGGCGAGGCCGACGTAGCGAGTGTTCCAGAGCGAGACGGCGTTGACCACGAGGCCTAAAGCCCTGAGTTGGTCCTCTTGGCCCTCGCGGTA
>JALZNL010000266.1 GCA_030857715.1 Actinomycetota bacterium
ACACGAACCAGTATTACGTTCTCGATGGAGAAGAGCTACTCGGGATAGTCCCGTATATAAGCTACGGGTTCTCTTTCCCGGTGATGGTTCCCCGGTGGGGTGGAGTTTTGGTCGTCCACCCCGATGGAGAGATAGAGGACCTCTCTCCCGAGGAAGCCATAAAGGACGGGCGCTTCGAAGGAGAGCGGCTCTATCCCGAGGAGTTGGCGAGGAAAGTCGGCGACGTCTGGAAGTACCGCAACGGCTACTGGAATACCTGGTTTGCCCACGAGGACGAAGCCCAAATCCCTCAGATAAATCCACCCGAGGACCAGAATTCGCTTGATGAGCAGCCTGCTACCCTTCAGGGAAACTCGACCAACCAGATGCCCTTCCTCATCCCCACAGGAGATGGACCGCAGTGGTTTCTGGCCGCCGAGCCCTACGGCAGAAGTTTCTCGATGTACCAGGGGATCTACGCCGATGCCCACAGCGGCGAGGTCGCCTACTTCAAGCCCAACACGGGCAGCGCCTTGATCGGGGTCAACAAGGCCCTGGATTATGCTAAGGCTACCTTCCCCAACTACCAGTGGGGTCAGAATGCGGTCATACTCGAACCCAGGCCGATAGTCAAAGACAAGACCCTCTACTGGATGGCCACCATCACCAACGCCGATAAAGCGGGGGTCAACCAGACCGTCATGGTCAACGCTTCCAAACAGGGGGAGGTAACGGTTCTGGAGACCTACGAGGATGTGGTGGCCTTCGTCGAGGGTGAGAATACCGGCGAGACGGTAAACGTCGAGGGAGGCGATACTCTGGGGACGTCCGAGGAACCGTCCGGAACACCAGGGATCGGGATTCCGGAAGAGCAATCGGCACAACCGGGAGACCGTGCCGGTTCTCAAGGAGCCCCTGGAGATGTCTCCGAGATGAGCGACGAGGAGCTTATCAAAATCATAAGCGAAGCTGCTAACGAGCTAGAGAGCAGGAAGGAAGAGTAGCAATCTGAGAACCGTGTGACACACGGCCCGGAAACCGATGCCTTCCAGGACGCAATCCCACCGCGTCGCGCGTTTCGCTCGTCACCCGACCTCCTCAGTACCCGATCGCCGGCGTCTCGTGCAGGAACGTGTCGTCGGTGAGTTGCTTCATCAGGAACTCGGCCACGTCGGCGCGTGAGATCCAGAACCGCCTGCCCGGCTTCAGGTCCACTGCCACCCGGTAGTCGCCCGTCCACACGCCGTTTGTGAGCAGCATCGGGCGCACGATGACCCATTCAAGATTGCTCCCGCAAATGATCTCTTCTTGCAGGTTTTTGTCCGCGTACTCGTCCCTCAAGAAAGGCGGCACGAGCGCCCTCATGAACACGTCTCCCGCCAGGTCCGAGTGCTCCTTGCTGTCGCCCGCGCCCCACGCACTCTGGCAAACAAAACGCCCCACGTCGTGTTTCTCCATCGCCGCGACGATGTGCCTGGCGCCGATAGAGCCCGGACCGTTCGCTATACCGGGCTTGCGCGGGTGGAGCGGGTTGCTCGGCTCTCCACCGACGACACTGATCACGGCGTCCTTGCCCGCGATGGCCTCCTCGACCTTCGAAGCGTCGCGCACGTCCCCCACCACGACCGAGAGTAGCTCGTGAAGGGCGGTCAGCTTGGAGGGGTTGCGGACGAAGGCGGTGACCTCGTGCCCCTCCGCCAGCGCTCTCTCCAGAAGTCGCCGTCCCGTGCTCCCTGTTGTCCCAAAGATAACCAGCTTCACTGTTGAACCTCCTTCTAGGAGCATTTTGCCTGAACTATTTATAGAGGTAGTTGGAAAGGGGAACCCTCTCCTGTATACGGACTAGGACGTGTCTCCCAGGTGGACATATCTTAGGCCGTTTGGACGGTTTTTGGTGTCGAGTGTTTGGTGGCGAGATGCCGATACCATAAGAGCGGTGAGCCTTCCGACGGGAGTTGTGGCCGGCCGGCACCCCATCGAGGGCAGTTGAAGCAGAAAGCGGAAGAGAAATGGGGCTCGACAAGCGGGACCACAGGTCATTGGTGCTCTGGGCCACCGACTGCGCCGAGCGCGCACTCCCTTACTTCGAGGAGACGTACCCGAAAGACAACCGACCTCGGAATGCCGTCGAAGCGGGGCGCGCCTGGGTGCGTGGTGAGATCGCGACGAGCGAGGCGCGCGCCGCCGCATTTGCCGCCCACGCCGCCGCCCGAGCCGCCGGTCACGCCGCGGCAACCGCCCACGTTGCCGGTCACGCCGCGCACGCCGCCAGCTACGCCGTAACCGCCGCCACCGAAGCCGCAGTCCCCACCGACCCTGCCGCTGTCAATTCGCCCGAGTGCCTGGAATAGGTGTCCCCGGAAATCTGTATACCGGGTCCTGCATGCCCCTGCCCCGACATAACCGATCGGTCCCGGCGGGCTTCATGCCAACAACAGGAGCGCGAAGACGGCCCCCACCGCCATCCCCGCAAGCGTCTGCGACAGGGAGTGCGCGGTTGGCGCGACGCGCGACCAGACGACGAGCGGCAACGCAAAGAGAAAGACTAGCCCTAAAGGACCGAGCAAGAGAAGTCCTGCCAGAGCGGCATGGCCGGCGACGGCGCAGTGGGCGCTTGCCTTCCAGAAGAGGGTGATGGCGGCGACGGCGGCGCTGGCGATTCCCATCGAGAGGGTCAGCAGGAAGAGGCCGCGCGGGGCGTCGAGGAGGGTCAGGGCGGCGAGAAGAGCGACGAACGTGGTGAGCAAGACCAGGGCCGGGACGAGGCGTTCTGCGCGGGCCGAGATCCAGAAGTCCCCCACCCGCCTGCGACGCCGCATGAGCAGCACGTACCCGGCCACGACGGCCGCCGCCAGAAGTTCGAGCGCCACGTAGAGAACGGCGCCTCCTGCTCCGGCCCTGGAGAAGGCCACGAGGGCGTAGAGCGCGGTGAAGATGAAGAACGGGTTGAGGACGTTGGTGACGAGGCGGGTGAGGCCAGAGGTTCGGTCGGTCATGGTGGGTAGAATAGAACGCGTGCATGGTGGGCGCACATCCGCTGTTCTCGACGAGGAGACCCTGGCGCTCTGGTACGAGCTCGGGCGGGCTTACTCGGAGGCCGGGGGCGGTGGACGTCGGGCGTGGAAGCTCGGGCTTGCGGTGGTCTGCGGGGTGGGGGCGCTGGTGCTGCTCTCAGCGCCGGTCTTCGGGACGGCGTGGGCGGGGCCTTTGGCGCCCGTGATCCCGATCGCGGCCGGGCTGGTCTGCGGCGGAGGCACGTTTTTGCGGAGACGGCTACGGAACCGGGTCGGCATCGTGCAAGGTTTGCTGGCCGAGAAGGGGCTGGATGCTTCGCGTCCGGCGCGAGACGGTCTCGGCGCGTACTACGACGCCCAGCTCGTATTGCTCAGGAGCGAGTACGAGTATTTGTCTAGCCGGGGCGCTGGGAAATCGACGCGGCTCTTCGAGGAGTCCTTCGGGTTCACGCCGGAGGACCCGTTCGAGGCCGGGCCGTTGGGCGTGCTGCCGGATACGGAGGAGTTGCGGGCGCTCAGGAACCGTTGGGAAGACAGAATATCCTCCCGTAAAGAGCGCGGCGCCCAACCGCCGGGCCTGGGCTTGCGGGAAGACTCGGCGTACCGCGTCTTTCCGAGGGAGATGACCGTGCCGGTGGAGCCCTCCACGCGGCGGGCGTACCTGGAGATCTCCAACAGGCTACTGGTCGGGCGCTACGGGAGAGGGCCCGACGCCGTGCCGGAACCGCTGCGGCGGCGGGCGGAGCGGGACCGGCGGGAGTACGAGGCGCTCGTCAGGAAATCAGGGCCACGGCTATGACCCACACGAGGGCGGAGCTCACGGGGACGAAACCGACCAGCGCCGTGATGACGGCCGTCAGGAAAGACGTCTCGTAGATTTCCTTGATGGCTATCCCCATCAGGACCAGCAGGGCGTAGGAGATGGCGACAGACCCGAGCACCGGGACCCAGGCAAGCACGAAGGCGGAGTAAGCGTAGGCCAGGAGGCGGTAGACTTGCGGGAAGTCCGCGATTTTCCCGACAAACGTCCTGATCGAGAGCAGGTAGACGGCCGCCGCTACCGCGACGCCGACCGGCGAGAGCAGCGCGAAAAGGAGCCCCTCCACGACCGCCGCCCGAAGGTCGCCCGGCCCAAACCCCCCGGTCGCCACGTTCAAGATCAGGTCCTTCACTGCCCAGAGCACGCCGAAGACCGTCCCGACGAGCAGCACGAACAGGATCGGCTCCTTCAGGGGCCCATCGGCCGGGAAGTTCGAGTAGAAAGCCCTCGGTGAGAACAGCACCGCCCGGATCGTCGCGAGGGCGCTCGGAAGCGGTCGGTCCAGTCTGAACTCCGGGGCTTTGGTGCTGCTCTGCATGGGCGGGAGTATACCGTCCGCCGGGGAGGTCCTTGCCAAACCGCCGCGCGAAAACTAGACTAGGGTTCTTCGCAGCGACGGTGGCGGAAGGGTA
>JALZNL010000267.1 GCA_030857715.1 Actinomycetota bacterium
GCATGACGACGGGTATCACGTACCCGATCAAGAGCAGCACGAAGGGCGAAGCCTCGGCAACCCCGGGCAAGAAGAGGAACAGGGGCGCCAGCAGGGCCAGCAGCAGGGAGAGCGCGAGCGCCGTGCCGAAGACCACCCACTTCGTCTGCCGCCTCTGATCCGGTCTGGAGACGCTGCGATAGCGGTAGACCTGAGACCCGATCATCCCGAGCACGAAGCAGATGAACACCAGCGACTGGGCCGTCTCCAGGGAGGGTGAGCCGGTGTAGATGTCGGGGAAGAGGTCGGCGGGAATCTGGAAGGCCAGGAACGCCACCCCGAGAAGGGGCGTCCAGCGGGGCACGAACCTCCCGTCGGGGAAGGTCAGGAAGAAGAGGATCGTCAGTACCTCTCCGAGGACCTGTAACCCGCGTGCCGGGAGCCACCAGGCGGGATCGGCCGAGACCAGCACGTCCACAGAGTCGCTGGCGAACGTCGCCGTCCCGAAGGCGACCAGGAAGAAGGCCACCAGCAGCGCCATCCGGTCGCCGGAGCGGAGCACGAAGACGAGCGCGCCCACCGCCACCCAGACCAGCTTCGAGAGCGTACCGACCCCGACCTCCAGGGCCGCGTAGGTCCCTAACGAGAACCCGAGCTTTTCCAACTCCCGCAGCCCCTCCGGGGTGAGCTGTGCACGTTCGAGACAACTCCCCGACGCCCGAAAACACAGGGTGGCGTACTGCTCGAATAGGATCGGGGCGCTGGCGGCCGTTATCGCCAGCGCCAGCAATAAGACCATCACCCAGGCGACCCGCACCGCCAGAAGCCAGCGTCCCTGCGGCTCTTGGTCAACCACCTGCGACGGTCTCACGCGGGCTTCCTCCCCGCCACGCCGCCGGAAGACCTCCGCAGCCACAGCGAAGCGTGGGCTGGCTGCACGGTCTCCTGCACGACCGCCACCAGGTCATCGCCCAACCGACCAAGGTCCGTCTCGTCACGTAGCGTTGCCGAGAAGGCTTCGAGCGTCTTCGCCGCGTCGTACCTGTTCCTGTAGAAGCGGCGGTCGATGAACGTCTGGATGCCACGTCGGAGGGGGCTGAACAGGGCGGCTATGGTGAGGGTGGAGGCCACGATCACAAGGTTGGAGTCCCCGCCGGCAAGGGTCCGGAAGACATACTGCAGGCCGACCACGCTGCCAAAGTAGATGAGCGCCAGGAATACGGTCAGCGCACCGTAGACCAGCGTGCGGTTGATGATCCGGTCTATGTCGTAGAGGCGGTAGCGCATTATCGCGACGCCGGCCGCGATGGGGATCGAGGGGATAACCAGCACCCCCACTACGGCGGTAAAGGCCTCGAAAAGCGGGCTCGAATCGGGGAGCACCTCCACCAGAAATATCCAGAATAGCGTGAGGGCTGCGGCGTAGGCGAACCACTTGATCTGCTGCCGCTCCTCCCCCCTCGCCCGTCGGAAACGCGCGAACAGAGAGACCACGGCGGCCAGACCGGCGATTAGCATGAGCGGGAACGCGACGGTTTCCACCAGAACATCCAGAGTCCACCGCGGCCCCCCTTCTTCCCTCACCGGGGCCCCCAACAAGGCGGGACCCCTCTCGGGCCAGAGGAGGATGAGGGCCAGGACGGAGATCATGGCGATGGAGGCGCCGCCGACCCAACCCACCCAAAGCCAGCGGCGCGACGGGAGCCTTCCGTCGGGAAACAGGAGGGGCAGGAACACAAGGATCAGGCCAAGTCCGGGGGCCCAGATCCAACTGCCCAGCCACGACATCCCCGCCCCCAGCGGGACCGAGCCGGGCTCCGTGATCAGCGCGTAGGTGGCGTACTCGGTCCCGATATTCGCGAGCCCCTGAAATAGGGCGGCGGCGCAGAAGACCCACCCTATCGGGTTCCGGGGGCGGTGAGAGGCGATCAAGGCCCCGACGACGGAGAAGGCCACCGTGAGGGTCGCGATAGCGATTATGCCTTCTTCTATGACGATCTCGCCCAGGCTCCGCCCGTTGAGGAGGGCGAGGGTCAGGCTCCCGGCGGCAAGGCCCACGCACAGCAGGCAGACGAACCAGGCCAGCCCGGAGGAGACGCGGGCACCCACCCCGCGCCGCCTGCCCCGCGGCTGCTCTCCCGGCTGCCGATCCAAATGCTAACCTCTTCTTCGGTCTCCCGACGACCGTCTCGTCTTCCGGCCCAACGAACGATCACACCCATCGGCGTCCGACGCATCCCCCAAAAGGGCTACCTTTGCGGGAACCTGCGCCTTTCGCCGCCAGGGCACCATCACCCCCGCAGCCTACAGCCCGTCCGTCTCCGGATCGTTACGGAGAACGTTACGGATCTATCAACCGAAAAACCCGCTTCAGAAAAACCGCCCACGATGCTACTCTTGGCCCGATCACACAGAGAGCGGGGCAGAGATTTTGCGCGAAATAGAAGCAACCAGGGTGACGCAGGCGGTCCGCGACCTGTGCATCGAGGCGAACACGGAGCTACCCGAGAGCCACCTGGCGGCCCTACGACGCGCGCTCGAAAGGGAAGAGTCCCCCCTCGGGCGCGAGGTGATCGAGAGGCTCCTCCAGAACGCCGAGGTCGCCAAAGAGAGGTGCGTCGCGTTCTGCCAGGACACCGGCTACGCGGTCTTCTTCGTTGAGGCGGGAAGCGAAGCGCGCGTGACCGGCGGTGGGCTCGGCGAGGCCATAGACGAGGGCGTCAGGCAGGGCTACGAGGAGGGCTACCTCAGGAAGTCCATCGTCCGGAGCCCCATAGACCGGACCAACACCGGCGACAACACCCCGGCCGTCGTCTACCACGAGCCCGTCGCAGGCGTTGGTCTCAAGCTAACCATGCTCGTCAAAGGCGCCGGCTGCGACAACATGAGCGCCCTCAAGATGCTAACCCCCGCCGAGGGCGTAGAAGCCATGAAGGACTTCGTCGTCGAGACCATAGAGAAGGCCGGCCCGAACGCCAGCCCGCCCGTGACCGTCGGCGTCGGCATGGGCGGCCCGTTCGAGAAAGCGGCCCTGCTCGCCAAAAAGGCCCTCACCCGTCCTTCAGGCGAGCCCAACCCCGACCCCGAGTTGGCGGAGCTGGAGCGGGACCTGCTCGACAGGATCAACGCGACAGGCATAGGCCCGGCCGGCTACGGCGGCACGCAGACGGCGCTTGCGGTCCACGTCGAGAGCTTCCCGACCCACATCGCCGCCTTCCCCGTCGCCGTCAACCTCGACTGCCACTCCCACCGAACCGCCTCCGTAGAGCTATGAGCAAAGAACCAGTCCGCCTCCAGACACCGCTGACGAAGGAGGGAAACGAGTCCCTCCAGACCGGCGACGTCGTCCTGCTCTCCGGCGTCCTCTTTACCGCCCGCGACGCGGCCCACGCCAGGATGAAGGAAGCCATCGAGAACGACGAACCGCTGCCGTTCGACCCTGAGGGCCAGATCGTCTACTTCACCGGCCCGGCCCCGGCCAGGCCCGGTCACGCGCTCGGCCCGGCGGGACCGACCACGGCCTCAAGGATGGACCCGTACTCGCCGCTACTCATAGAGCGCGGCCTGAAAGGCATGGTCGGCAAGGGCATCCGCTCGGAGGCGGTCCTCCGCTCCATGCGCGAGCACGGCTGCGTTTACTTCGGGGCCGTGGAGGGGACGGCGGCGCTGCTCGCCGATAGGGTGAAGGAGGCGGAAATCATCGCCTACGAGGACCTGGGGGCGGAGGCGATACGGCGCCTCGTGGTCGAGGACTTCCCCGTCGTCGTGGTCAACGACCTGCGCGGCGGGGATCTGTACCGGGAGGGGCGGGAGCGGTGGCGTAGGGTTCGGTAATCTTCGCGAATACCGAAGGCAGGGCGCCCCTCAGATTCAAGCGGGAATATCATCCCTCGAACCCTCGTGTTTCCGACCACCCGGTCTCTGGAGAAGTGCCGCAAGCAGTTGTCGTTCACGGCCATGCGACATCTGGGTCATACTACGGGTGTCCTGTGCGGGAAGTTGGTGGGTAAAGCGCGATGGGTAGTCTGCTCGCCGAGCTTGCGACGTGGGTCTTTGACGTGGTCCACTCTTTCGGGTACGTCGGCGTGTTCGTGCTGGTGCTGGCGGGAAGCCTGTTCCTGCCGATCCCGACGGAGCTTACCCTGCCGCTCTTCGGGTTTCTGGTCGGGCAGGGACGCCTCTCGTTCGTCGCGGTGGTGCTGACGGGGGCGACGGCGAGGGTGGCCGCCGCGCTTATCTTCTACGCGCTGGGGCTCCGGATCGGCGAGGCGCGCCTGCGGCGCCTGATCGGGCGCGCCGAGCGGACCAAGCTCGTGTTCGGCTCAGACCTGGACAGGGCGAGCGCGGCCTTCGAGCGGCACGGCGGGAAGGCCATTCTGATCGGCCACCTCATCCCCGGCGTGGGGGCCCTGATCTCGGTGCCCGCGGGCCTGAAGCGCATGCCCGTGCGGTGGCGGTTCCTGGGC
>JALZNL010000015.1 GCA_030857715.1 Actinomycetota bacterium
TGAAGGGCGGCATCTTCTCGCTCAGGCGGTTGCGATGGAAGCTGGCCTTGAGCTACACGCTGGTCGCCGTGGTGACGCTGCTCGCCGTCGAGCTGTTCGTCGCCAGCGGCGTGACGGCCTTCCTGAGCTCGGACCTGCTGCCGAGGTCCATAGTCACCATCGCGAAAGATAACTTCGCGCCCCAGCTCGAGACGCACCTCGACGAGAATCCCCCCGACGTTCGGGGCTTGCGGGAGGAGCTCGACTTCGTCTCCGAGACGCCGCCAGGGGCGGCGAGCGACGGGCGGGGCTACGGGGCCTCCGATGTCGGCGCCAGCATAGACTCGGGGGTCGTGTTCGTGGTGGACGAGGAGAGGGAGCTGCTCGTCTCGGACCCCGGGCTTCCGGCGTTCCCCGAAGGGGAGCGCTTCGACGCCGGGCGCGTGGAGGGGTTGGCCCCGATCCTTGACGCCGCCCTGAAGGGCGAGGAGAGCTCGGAGGCGCTGTCCGCGCGTATGCCGTCCGGCAGGCTGTTGATGGCCGTCCCGCTCGAAGGCGAGGACGGTAGCGTGAACGGGGCGCTCGTTGGGGCGTTTCGGATGCCTAATCTGGCCGGCGCGTTGCTGATCTCGGTCGGCGTCGGAGCCTTGTTGCTGCTCATACCGGCCGGGTTTCTCGGCCTGATCTTCGGCTTCTTTACGGCGTGGGGGATCACGCGCCGCATCGGCAGGCTCGCCAGCGCCGCGAGGGCGTGGAGCCGCGGCGACTTCTCCGTTACCGCCAAGGACCGCTCGAAGGACGAGCTCGGCCAGCTCTCGCGGGAGCTGAACCAGATGGCGGCGGACCTCGAGAGCCTGCTTCAGGCGCGCGGCGAGCTCGCCACCCTCGAAGCGCGCAACCGCTTTGCGCGGGATCTGCACGACTCCGTAAAGCAGCAAGTCTTCGCCACCTCGCTCCAGATCGCCGCCGCCCGCGCCCTGATCCGGCGCGACACCGACTCGGCCGAATCCCACCTCGGCCAGGCCGACGACCTGGTCCGCCAGGCCCAGAAGGAGCTGAACATCCTCATAGCCGAGATGCGTCCGGCCGCCCTTGAGGGCAAGGGCCTCGCCGGCGCTCTACGCGAGTACGTCGCCCGCTGGTCGGAGGGGGCCGAGATCCCGGCCGACTTCCACGTCCGGGGCGAGCGCGAGGCCCCGCTCGATGTCGAGCAGGCCCTCTTCCGCGTCGCCCAGGAGTCTTTAGCGAACGTCGCCCGCCACAGCGGGGCGAATCACGCAGAGGTAGACCTCGTCTACACAGACGGCGACCTCACCCTCCGCATAGCCGACGACGGGCGGGGCTTCGACCCATCCCGCGGCTCCGGCGGCGGCTTCGGCCTCCAGAGCATGCGCGAACGCCTGATAAAGCTGGGTGGCCGCATCACCGTCGACAGCGCGCCGGGCAAGGGCACGCGCGTTACGGCCGTCTGCCCGTTCGAAGACCCATCGAAGAAAGGGAATACGCCGTGAGCGAACCCATAACAGTCCTCCTGGTCGACGACCACGCGCTCGTGCGCCAGGGCGTGCGGGCGTTTCTCGAAACCCAGGACGACATCACCGTGGTCGCCGAGGCGGGGGGCGGGGAAGAGGCGATCAAGCTGGCAGCGGAGCACGCACCCGACGTCGCGCTGATGGACCTGATCATGCCCGGCATGGACGGCGTTGAGGCCACGCGGCGTCTTACGGCGTCCTCCCCCCGCACGAACGTCGTCATGCTCACCTCCTACCACGACGACGAGCACGTCTTCCCGGCGATAAGGGCCGGCGCCCTCTCCTACGTCCTAAAAGAGATCGGCCCCGAAGAGCTTGCCGACGCCGTCCGCAAGGCCGCCGCCGGGGAGGCGGTGCTCCACCCCCGCGTCGCCGCCCGAGTCGTGCGTGAGCTCCACGGCGCCCGCCGCGACGAGCCGAACGTCTTCCGCGAGCTCTCCGAGCGGGAGATGGAGGTGCTGAAGCTGATCGCCGACGGCATGAGCAACGCCCAGATAGCAGCCTGCCTCTACGTTAGCGAGAAGACGGTCAAGAGCCACGTCTCCAACATCCTCGGCAAGCTCCACCTCGCCGACCGGACCCAGGCCGCTGTTTACGCCTGGCGCCAGGGCGTCGTGAGGCGGGATTAGTGGGAGTGTGTATCCCCGTGGTCCTGTGAGCCCGACGGGGCCTCGGCCCCGCGTTCTTCGAGCATGTCTTTCATCACCTGGATCTCCCCCTTCTGGGAAGCCGCGATAGCCCCGGCAAGGCTCTCCACCTCGGACCGGTCCGTCTGTTCTATGACCGCCTCGGCCATGGGCACGGCGGCCTGGTGGTGGGGGATCATGTACCGGAAGAAGAGCTTGTCCGCCTCTGCGGGTGGGGCGTTCTGCAGGCGTTCTATATCTTCGGGAGAGGCCATGCCCGGCATGCGGCCCTCCGTCGGGTGGCCCATCCAGGACATGGCCGACTCCGTGCCGGTGGCGGGGAGGTTCCAGGTGCCGAGCCAGCCTTGCATGTGTCCGATCTGGCCTTGCTGCGTGAGCGCCATGTCGGCGGCCATGAGCCTGACCTCCTCGCTACCTGTCTTGTCCCGCACGATCTCGGCCATCTCCACGGCCTGCGCGTGGTGCACTGACATGTCTCGGGCAAACCCGGCCTCCGCCGAGCCGTCCCCCGGCTCCTGGTTCGAGAGGTAGAGCCACAGCGCGAGCGCCGCGAAGAGCGCCGCCGCGGCGGCGAGCAACAGGATGAGCGGTCCCGTGTTCGTGGAGGTCTTTGGGGCCATCTAGAGGGTGTCGCCCGTACCGCCGCTGCAGGTGGCACCGACCTCTTGGGTCTGGGGGCCCAGGCGGTACGCCCGGACGAACCGTTCGAGGTCGGGGCTGTTTGCGCTTTCGAGGGTCAGTTGCTTTCCCCAGGCGGAGGCCACGACGGGGGCCGGGAGGTCGGTGTGGGGGCTGGCGACCATGCAGGTCTGGCCTTCCACGAGCCCACGTATGCGGTCCTTCTGGTCCTGCGGCAGGTCGGGGTTGAAGGTGATCCAGACCGCACCATGTTCCATCGTGTGGACCGCGTTCTCGTCGCGGACGGGCGCGTCGTAGAACCCTTCGTTCTGCCATATGGGGTTGTGCTCGCCCCCTGTCGGCGGCGTCTGCTCGTAGTCCACGTCCCCGTCCGTGTGCTCGTTGGCCGGCCCGACGTCGTAGGTCTCTACCTCGCCAGGGGGCGAGCTCCCCGCCTGCTGGCGCGAGTCGAGCACGACCAGCGCTATAAAGCCGGCCACGAAGGCCACGATGACCGCCCCGACGATGATGTAGGTCTTGTTCGGTCCGGAGGAGGCCGTCGTCCTGACCTGCCCGCTTCTCTTGTTGCCCAATTGCCCGCCCCTGTTTAGCTCTCTGGCGGGTAGAGGTTAGCATAGCCGTCAGGTTTCAGCCGTTGGTTTTCGGCACCCCACCCGTTTCGTACCTGGTGCCTCTTGCGCCAGGGTTCATCCCGGGTGCGGAGGTTCAGAGATCCACGACCCTGCCCACGAGGTAGACCGTGAGCACGGCCAGGATGAGCCAGATCGCCACGACGACAACAGCCGCCACCGTGCCTTTCGGCCCCGCTTTGGCCTCGGTGTTGCGGGCTCTCGTCCGGCATTCGTCGAGGACGGGAGGGGGGTCATGCGCACGACGAGCGCAATGCCCAGGGGACCAGGATCAGATCGTCCAGGTAGCCGAGTACGGGGATAGGGTCGGGGATCAGGTCTAGCGGGCTGAACGCGTACGCCACCACGATTATCGTGAACACCCTGGCATGCGTCGGCACCCTGGGATCCCCGTAGGCCAGGTACAACGCGCGCACCTCCGTCTCGAGGCGTCTGGCCCACGCTTTTAGCCTCGCGAAGCGGCCCAGCGTTTGGGGCTAGTCGCGTCGGGCGGGGAAACGGAGTGACTGCAGGGAGGCGTGGTGGTCGCCGGCGTGGTCCACCTGGAGGGTTGTGTGCTCGATGCCGAAGTCGCGGGCGAGTACGGCCTCGATGTCCCGGCGGCGGGCGTGGCAGTTCTCCGACGCGCCGACGAGGACGTGGGCGGCCAGGGCGGGGAAGCCGCTCGTTATGGTCCAGATGTGTAGGTCGTGGACCTCCTGGACGCCGGGGATGGAGGCCATTTTGCGGCCCACCTTCTCGGCGTCCACGTCCTTCGGGGTGGACTCGAGCAGGATGTTCGTGGACTCGCGCAGGAGTTTCCAGCTGCTACCCAGGATCAGGACGCCTATGACCACGCTTATGATGGGGTCGGCGTAGCGCCAGCCGGTGAGCAGAATGACGCCGGCGGCGACGATGACCCCGACGGAGCCGAACAGGTCCGCCATCACGTGCCTGAGGGCGCCCTCCACGTTGAGGCTCTCGCCGCCGGAGTGGGAGAGGACGTAGGCGCCGGTGACGTTTATCGCGAGTCCCACCACGGCGACGGCCATCATCCAGCCGCCGAGGATCGGGGTCGGGTCCTGCAGGCGGGCGAAGGCCTCGACGAAGATCCAGACCGAGACCACGACCAGCGTCACCCCGTTTGCCAATGCCGCCAGGATCTCGGCGCGCTTGTACCCGAAGCTCCGCCGCGGGGTCGCCGGCCTCTCTGCCAGCCAGACGGCGAAGAGCGCGAGCCCCAAGGAGACGGCGTCGGACGCCATGTGCGCCGCGTCGGCCAGCAGCGCGAGCGAGCCGGTCAGGAGCCCGCCCACGACCTCCACCGCCAGGAAAGCGGTCGTCAGCGCGAAGACGAACGCCAGGGCGCGCTTGCCCGCCCCGTGCGAGTGCCCGCCATGCGAATGTCCCTCGTGGGAATGACCCGTATGGGAGTGGTCGTGGCCCATCCGGATATTTTATCCCGTGGGACGCCCTCTCACAGGGATCACTCCCCCTGGTACTGGCGCAGGGCGAGCCAGAGGCCGAAGCCCAGTTGGGCGGCGCCGAGGAGGCGCATCAGGTTCGGGTTTTCTGCGAAGAAGCGGGAGATCCGGCGTCCCCACTCCGGGCCGGCCTCCCAGAGAAGCGAGTGCTGCCTGGGGGAGACCAGCTCGATGACCGCGTCGCCTATCGTCAGGATGGCGAAGGTCTCGGTTGCCCTGCGTGCCCACGGGCCCCTCACGGGTTCCCCGGCCGCTCGCCGAGGGTCACGTCCAGGGTCCTCTCCGCGCCGCCCCGGACGACGGTCAGGCCGACGGTGTCGCCCGGCTGGTAGTCGCGCAGGGCGCCGAACAGGTCCCCGTAGCTTGCTATCTCCCTGCCTTCGAGGGCTGTGATGACGTCGTTTACGCGCGCCCCGGCCTCTTCGGCGCCGCTGCCCGGCTCGACCGTCCGGACCAGCGCGCCGGAGTCCACGGGAAGGTCGAGTTGTTCGGCGACCTCGGGGGTCAGGTCGGCCGTGCCGACGCCCAGGTAGGGGGTGGTGACTTCGCCGCTCTCTATAAGCTGGTCTGCGACGGAGACAGTCGTGTCCGAGGGAATGGCGAACCCGAGGTTCACGGCGCCCGTGTCGGCGGGTGGGAGGTAGGCGACGTTTATGCCGATGATGTTGCCGTCGCGGTCCACCAGGGCGCCGCCCGAGTTGCCCGGTGAGATGGCGGCGTCGGTCTGGATCAGGTCGGAGAGAGCCTGGGAGGCGCTGTTGTCGCCGCGGGTCAACTCGGAGGGGAAGTCCCGTCCCACGGCGCTGACGATGCCGGAGGTCACGGTCGCCTCGAACCCCGCCGGGCTGCCGATGGCGACGGCGAGCTGGCCGACGATGGGCGGCTCGTCCGTTTCGAAGGCCGCGGCGGGTAGGTCGTTACGGTCGACCTTGAGGACCGCGATCTCGCTGTTCGGGTCGGCGCCGACGATTTCCGCAGGCTCCGTCGTTCCATCGGCGAAGGCCACCTCCACGTCTGAGGCGCCACTGACGACGTGGGCGTTGGTGATGATGTGGCCGTCTTCGCGGTAGATCACACCGCTACCCAGCCCCTCGCCCCGCTGCGTCCCCAGCGGCGTCTGCTGCGACACCTCCACGTTGACCTGCACGACGCTCGGCCCGACGGCCGCGGCCACCAGCGCGACCGGCTCGTCCTCGGGTATCCCGGCCGGCCTCGGCGCCTCCTCCCGGGGAGTCTGGGCCGCGGCGGCGCTCTCGCTGGACCCTGATCGATCGTCGGAGCAGCCGGCGAGCAGGGCCGCCGTCGCGATCGCGAGCAAGAGAAGACAGGACGTTCTCGTTCTGAGATTCAAGACCTTGCATACCTCCTGTGGGCGCCTACCTGTTAGGCGCGTCGTTCGACACAGAGTCTATACGAAGCCACCCCATCCGTTTCGGGGCCAGGCCCGCCTCCGTCGTGCCGCTGTGAGAGAATGGCCGTCGAGGGCGAAAAGGGTCCCGACGGGCCCGGGAAAGAGGCGCGATGCCGAACACGGAAGAGAAGATCAGCCGCGCGGGATTCCTGAAGCTGGGCGTGGTGGGGATCTCGGCCACGGCTCTGGCCTTCGCCGCGGGGTGCGGCGAGGAGGACGACGATGACGAGGGCGGCGAAGAAGACGATTAGGGCGGTCTGCCTCCGGGCCTGTCGCCCCCGCTAAAGCCCGACCGCTAACCGCGGCCTCCGCTGTCAACTATAAGCGTCTTGATCTTGCCGATGATGGGTGTCGGAGCGTTCTCTATACGGCGCGTTGTTGGACGCGATAAAGGCGTCGTATTCTGAACCATCGATTACTCGCGGCGCGAGCTCGGCTGCGAGCCCGACCTCGCGGAAGAGCCGCAGCCACGTCGCGCGCGGGAACAGGCCCTCGCGGTGGACGTCGTGGGCGACCCGCACGGTCCCGTCGGACTCGCGCAGGAGGAACGCGTAGTGCGTCTCGAAGAGGGTCCCGCCGGGCTTGGGCGCCAGCGTCCACTGTAAGTAGCGCGCCCTACGCCCGCCCGCGTCCTCGCCGCCTCCGTGCTCGGTCGCCCCGGAGAACGTCTCGGCCGTCGCGTCCGGCGCCACGAGCGCGACGCCGCCGGGTGCTAAGTGCGCCGCCACGGTCGCGAGCGCCGCGCGCAGGTCTTCCTCCGTGGTCATGTACATCACCGCGTCGTGGACGAAGACCGCGTCGAACTCTCGTCCGAGCCTGACGGTTCGCATGTCGCCGGGGACGTGTCCGCACTCGGGGTTGAGTTGGCGGCTGAGCTCGCGCATCCCATCGGCGGGCTCGACGAGCGTCAGGGAGAAAGCCAGTTTCATGTGCGAGGCGTTGTTGCCGCCGCCGCTGCCGAGCTCGAGCACCTCACGGACCGGACGCCGCGCCGCGCTCCGGATCATGCCCACATAGAGCGTCGCCTCCTCGGCGTATTCGGAGGGCGGTGAGATAGCCGGCCACCACTCTGCGAGATCCTCGTAGAGCCTCGTCACGAGTAGCCTCCGTCTTCTGCGGTCGTCACGTATGTTGTCTTCCCTTGCGGGAACCGCCTCCGCGGTTCGTCGGACGTCGCGGGCTCCGTACGGGAGAAGATCAAGAGCCCGTCCCCCGGACCTCAGCCTTTACCTTCTCCTCCTCCTCGCGCAGGTGCCGGAAGACGTCCTGGGCGAACCGGAGGGCGTGCTCTTCTGGAAGGTTCACGCGCCGGTTCTTTATGACGGACTCAAGCTCCCTGACGGCTGCGTCTATCATCCCGACCATCGTCTCCGCCTCACGCAATATCTCCCCGCGCTCGGTCTCAGAGAGCCCGCCTACACCGTCCAACCGTCCCCGGTGCTCCGCCAGCAACTGTATAAAGTCTCGGATACCCACGGCCCGCGATTATACCGGCCAGAAACCTTCCGTTGACCAGGGAGGTATCAAGCATCGGGTTTTAAGGCATTGAGGTTTTGAGGCATTAGGGGTGTGGTACGCGGCTTGGAGCCCGACATTGCCACCATGATTAGCCCGAAAGAGCGGCATGTCCGCAGCATCCTCACTCTACAACACCTCAAAACCTAGAACCTCAAAACCTCATCCAACCTATCTGCGAGTATGCTGGATCCCATGTAGCCCATGAGGGGGCTCTCCACGAAGGGGCGGTCCGCCGCCGGGTAGCACAGGGGCAGAAAGGGGACGTCCAGGTCGTCAGCCACGGGCCTCTCGAGCTCAGTGCCGACCACGAGGTCGGGGCGGGCCGACAATATCTTGTTCGCGACCCGTTCGGGGTCGTCTTCGACGAACCCTCCGTCGGTGAAGGTCTGCGCGTGGAAAAGGAAGTCCCGTTCGAGGTGGGTCAGGTACGTCCCGCACGCGGCGACTTCGAGTCCGACTTCGCGGGAGAGGGCGTACCCGAGCCCCAAGGGGTAGGTAAAGTCCCCGAAGACGGCGACCCTGAGGCCGTCAAAGGTCTCAGGTGGCTGGAGCCGGGCGTACCAGGGCAGCTTCGAGGTGCGGGCGAGCTCCGACCAGACCGTCCGCTCCACGAACTTCGGGTCGAGCTCGCAGAGCTCCGCCACGGCCCGGAGCGCGGCGCCCGTACCGGCGGCCCCGATCATGGGCGTGGTGACCCTGCTGACGCCGTGGTCGTCTTGCAGATGGAGCGTCGCCGACTCCCCGACCTCCCGGTAGAGGAGCACGTTGCCCCAGGCGCGGGGGAGGCGGCGCAGCCCCTCGACCGTGGCCCCGAGCGGCACCCGCGCGTTCACCTCCACCCCGACGAGGTTCAGGAGCCGCTCGACCTCGTCGTACTCGGCCTCAGCACCCGGCCCGAAGATGGGAGGCCCGAAGAGGTTGACCGTCGGGTAGGGGCTCCGCTCCAGCCCCTTGCGGGCGTGCGTCCGCACCAGGTCCTCGAGCGCGAGGTCCGCGGCTTCGGTCTCGCCCATGCCGGGCCTCTCCCAGGCGCAGGTCACGAGCGCGGGGTCGCGGTCGCCGGGCTGCGGGGGGGAGGTGGGCGGGATCTTCTCCCCAGAGAGGAGCGCGGCCTCCGAGCGGGCCAGGATCACGGCCTCCACCCCGGGATGGCGCCGGACGACGCCGGCCAAGTCTTGCGACAGGTCCCCCGGCGCGTAGGCGTCCCTGCGCCCCTCCTGCAGGGGGCTCAGCGTGACCGGCACCGTAAGACCGTCCCGCTCTCGCGACCCGTAGAGCGCCGGGAGGTAAGCCTCGCCGGGCGCCGCCCGCAGCACCGCGTGGACTCCGCCGATTCCCGTGGCCAGCCGCAGGATGCCGTGACTTCCGGGACCCTCGTAGACGCCCTTCAGGAGCCTCACGGGGCCCCGCTCACAGGTTTAAGGCGTCGAGGGTCTCGGCCCGGTCGAAGGTCCGGGCCAGGAGCTCCAGGATACGCCGGGCCCCCTCGTAGCCGTGCAGGCCGGCCCGGACGAAGTCCTGTGGGGAGCGGCACAGGTGGCCGCGGGCGACGAGGGGGGCGTGGAGGCCGGCGCTCGCCACGACCACGTCCGGGTGGGAGTCCTCTATCCGCTGCATCTGGCCCCGCCAGTCCGGCGAGACGACCACGTCCACCCCCGAACCGAGCGCCTGCAGCTCCTCCGCGAGGAACCTGCGGTCCAGCCGCGGGGCGCCGACCTCGAGGACTACGGCCCCCGCGTCGGCCAGGAAACGGGCCAGCGGCAGCTCGTACCCCGTGTCGCCGGCGAAGAAGATCCTCTTCCCCCTGACGCGGTTGCGCAAGGCACCTAGCTCTTCCCACACCGAACGTGCCCGCAGCACCTCGCTCGTCCGCGCCCCCGCGTCCTCCGCGACGTCCTGCAGGAACCGGGCCGTCCCGTCCACCCCGATGGGCATGAGCGTCCGGACCACGCGGGCGCCGCGCTCGCGCGCCGCGCCCGCCGCCGCGCCCAGGTTCGGGTCCATGACCCCGACGACGGTCCCCTCACCCACGGGCGGCAGGTCGTCGTCTCCCGTGGAAGGCACGACACCCGCGGCCTCCACCCCGGTCCGGGCGAGCTCCGCGACGAGGCCTGCGGCCGACCCGGGGGAGAGGGCGCCGCCGAGGAGCACAACCGGCCGCCCCTGCTCGGCGGGCCGCTCCCGACCCCTGCCCCCGAACCCGAAGAGCCCGCCGCGCTTGGCCTGCGAGGCGGCCTCGACCAGCTCCGAGGTCCTGCGTTTCGGGCAAAGGCCCACCAGGGCCGCCAGGATGCGGTCCTCGAGATCGGTCGAGAGGACGCCGGGGTTGGCGTAGGTGGCGTCCGCGTCCACGGCCGCGACCGCGAGGCCTGACTTGCGGGCGGCGAGACGGGCCTCGAAGTCCACGTCCACCCCGAGGGCGGCGGCCGTGCGGCCGGCGACGAGCAAGACCGTCTCCGCGCGCCTTCCGGCGGCATCGACGACGAGGTTGGCGAGGTGGCCCTGCCCCGGCGCGTCTTGCGGGTCGAGGACGGCGAAGGAGATCCGGCCCCCCGGACCGCCCCCCGGGAACGACCGGACGACGTGGGCCTCAGAGCGCATGCCGACGACGATCACGAGCGTCCCGGGGAGCCTCCCCGCCAGGCCGGTTACGGCGTGCAGCGGGTGGAGGACGTCCGGTATCCCCGACTCGTTGAGGATCGTCAAACCATCTCCCTAGACCTCTACCGCGGGAAGGCGACGCCTCTCGGCCGCTCCCGGAAAGGCTTCTAGTTTAAGGCGTTGAGGGTATCTAGCGCCAGCGCCATCATGTTGTCCACGGCGCCGCGCAGCTCCTCGTCGCCGATCCTGACCACCTCGGCGCCGATGGTGTCCGAGACCGTCAACAGGCAGCCGGCCCGCACCCGGCGCATCGCCGCTATCGTGAAGATGGCCGCCGCCTCCATCTCCACCGCCAGCACCCCGAGGTTCCCCCACAGCTTCTCCGGGCTCTCCGTGGGGTCGTAGAAGAGGTCCGAGGAGACGATGGGGCCCACGAACGTCCGCCTCCCGGCGCCTTCCGCCGCGTGGTGCGCGGCATGCACCACGTCGAAGTGGGCCGCCGGCGCGTAGGGGACGCCCCGGGTTATGGAAGACACGGTCCCGTCCTGCGGGGTGGCGGCCGTCGCCACGATCAAGTCCCCCAACCGCAAGTCCTGGTCGTACCCGCCGCAGGTACCAACCCTGAGCAGGTTCTTCGCCCCGAGCTGTATAAGCTCCTCCGTCACGATGGACGCGCTAGGGCACCCCATCCCCGTCGCCTGCACCGAGACCGCCTTCCCTTTATAGGTCCCGGTAAACCCGAGCATCCCCCTCTCCCCGGTCACCTGCCGCGCGTCCTCGAAAAAATTCTCGGCGATATACTTCGCCCGCAAAGGGTCCCCCGGCAGGAGAACGCTCTCGGCGAAATCCCCCGGCTCCGCGCGAACATGAACAGGGCTCAAATCTACTCCCTTCGGTCGTTCAAAGGCATCAGGCTGCAGGTATCAGGTTTCAGGTGTTGTGGAGAACGCCGCCGCGAATGCGCCGCCTGCCGAGAGACCCCGGTTTCGTGGTCCGGTTGGAGCTTCGCCCTCTTTACCTGATGCCTGATGCCTGAAACCTCCATTTCACAGGTCGTCCAGAATAGCAGGGGCGGGCTCCGGGGGCTCGTCGCCAATTTCGAGGGCTTCGAGGATGAGCCTCTCGGCCTGCTCCGCTTCGCGGTCGCCGTGGAGGCGGGCTATGAGGTCGCCCGTCTCCACGCGGTCGCCGGGCTTTGCCAGGAGCTCCACGCCTGCGGCCGGGTCTATTTTGTCGGTCTTTTTCTTGCGGCCGGCGCCGAGGGCCAGGGCGGCCCGGCCCACGGCCAGGGCCGCGACGCCGGTGGCGTAGCCGCCGCGTGGGGCCGGGACTTCCCGGATGGTGTCGGAGATGGGTAGGTTCTCCAGGGCGTCCGGGCCGCCGCCCTGCGCGTGGACGAACCGCTCCAACTTCTCGTAGGCGGCGCCGGAGGAGAGGGCTTTTTCGACGGCTTCGTGCGGGCCCTTCTCGCCTTTTAGCTCGAGAAGCTTGGCGGCTACGGCGCGGGCTTCGTGGGCGAGGTCTTCGGGGACGGGATCTCCTCTGAGGAAGCGGGCGCTCTCGCGGACTTCGAGGGCATTGCCGACGGCGCCACCTAAAGGCGTGTCCATGTTGGTTATGAGGGCCGAGGCGCGGATGTCCATGGACTCGCTGAGGTGGACGAGGAGGCGGGCCAACTCGCGGGCTTCCTCCGGCGTCTTCATGAAAGCGCCGGAGCCCCGCCTTACGTCGTAGAGGAGGTGGCCGGCGCCCGTGGCGGCCTTTTTGGAGACGATGGAGGAGCCTATGAGGGGCAGGGAGTCCACGGTGCCCGTCGTGTCGCGCAGCGCGTAGATGGCCTTGTCCGCGGGGGCCAGATCCCCGGCCTCGACGATGGCGAGACCTATCTCATCGACCTGCCGGCGGAAACGTTCTTCGGAGAGGCCCACTGAGAAACCGGGGATGGACTCGAGCTTGTCTATCGTGCCGCCGGTGGTGCCGAGGCCGCGCCCGGAGAGCTTGGCCACGGGGGCGCCGCAGGCGGCGACGATGGGGAGTGAGGTCAGGCTCACCTTGTCCCCGACGCCGCCCGTGGAGTGCTTGTCCACGCTTTCCGGGAACGAATAGGTCTCACCGCTCTCGGCCATGGCGCGTGTCAGGGCGAGCGTCTCCGTGTAGGTCATCCCCCGGATAAAGACCGCCATCAGGAGCGCGGACATCTGGTAGTCCGGCACCGAGCCCTCGGTAAAGCCGGCCACCACGTCCCGGATCACCTCCTCCGGGAGCGTCCCGCCCCTCTTCTTCGCCTCTATGGCTTCAAGCACGACGCTCACGACGGACCCCCTGTCGCCCCGATCCCTCCCGCCATTCTAACGACCCCCGATTCTTCGGGGGCCGACGAAGTCCACGCAAGAGCCCGCTACCGGCTATCCCTCCGGCAAAGCGGAGAGGATCCCGGCCAGGCGGTAGAGGTCCGGGTCGAGCCGGCGCTTTTTGCCGGCTATCTTTTCGAGGGGGACGCGTTGGATCTCGTCTCCCGAGAGGCCGACCATGACCCCGGACGCGTCGTCGGCGAGGGTGTCCACGGCGGCGGCGCCCAGACGGGCGGCGAGGATGCGGTCGAAGGCGGTGGGGGTGCCGCCGGACTGGATGTGGCCGAGCGTCGTGAGGTCGGCCTGGTAGCCGCTCCCCGCGTCGTTGACGAACTCGCAGAACTCGTCCGCGGTCGGCGAGGCGCCCTCGGCGACCACGACAGTGAAGCGGGGCTTGCCCTTCTCGTAGGACTCATTCAGCAGGTCGAGCAGCTCTTGCGGGTCCGTGTCGAACTCGGGGACGACGGCGGCGTCGGCGCCGCCCGCGATCGCGCTCATAATCGCCAGGTAGCCGGAGTCGCGCCCCAGGACACCCACGACCATCGCCCGGCAGTGGGCCGTGGCGGTGTCCTTTATGCGGTCTATGACCGCGACGGCGGTGTTCAGGGCGGTGTCCACCCCGATGGAGAGCTCCGTGCCAGGTACGTCGTTGTCTATCGTGGCGGGGACGCTGACGGTGGGCAGGCCGCGCCTGTGGAGCT
>JALZNL010000268.1 GCA_030857715.1 Actinomycetota bacterium
GGCTTGCTTGACGCGGGGGTCGTTCGCGCCCTGGGCTATGAGCAGGGGGATCTCGATCCTGTCCACGAAGAACAGCGGCGAGCGGCTCTTGAGGAAGTCCGGCTCGGTCTCCGGGTCGCCGACGCGCTCGGTGAAGGTGGCGATGAGCGGCTTCCAGTAGGGCGGGACGCTCTCTATGAGGGTGATGATGTTGGACGGACCCACGATGTCCACGGCACACCGGAACAGGTCAGGGGTGAACGTGGCCCCGACGAGCGCCGCGTACCCGCCGTAGGAACCCCCGTAGATGGCGACGCGCTCCGGGTCGGCGACGCCGCGCTCTGTGGCCCACCCGACGGCGTCCACGAGGTCGTCGTGCATCCTGCCGCCCCACTCCCGGTTGCCGGCGTTGAGGAACTCCTTGCCGTAGCCGGTCGAGCCGCGGAAGTTGACCTGGAGGCACGCGTAGCCCCGGTTGGCGAACCACTGGGCCTCCGGGTCGTACCCCCAGCCGTCCCGCGCCCAAGGCCCGCCGTGGACGTTGAGGACCATCGGGAGATTCTCCGGCTCCGCGCCCGGCAGCAGCGTCATGTAGCCCTCGACCTCCAGCCCGTCGCGGGACGTGAAGGAGACGGGCTGCATCTTCGCCAAAGCGTAGTCAGCGAGGTCGGGCCTCGCGTCGAAGAGGTGCTCGCCCCGCCGGGCCTTCCGGTCGTAGGCGTAGTACGAGGCGCCGCCGTCGTCGGAGTCCACGGCGACGAGCCAGTTCTCGTCGGCCCGGTCGCGGCTGGTGACCGAGAAGTCGCCCCGGCCGAGGTTCTCGAGCGCCTCGAAGTCCTCGCGGATGGCGTTGTCGAGCACGATCCACTCGGTCCTCGCCCGCTGCACCGCCGTGGCCTGCGCCGCGTGGGTCTCCGGGTGGACCACCACCCCCGAGACGTCGTAGCGAGGATCCTCGACCAGCACCTCTGTCTCCCCGTTCGCCAGGTCCAGCAGGACGAGCCTGGCGGCGTTGGCCCCCCGCGAGTCGAGGAGGTACATCTTGCCGGCGTCTTCGGCGAAGCCGACCGGGCCGCTTGAGAGGGCGTCCTCCTTGTCCCAGCCGAGGAGTTTGCTCCAGTCCTCGCCTTCGCGCAATAGCAAGTCGAAGCCGCCCGCCGGCGTCGCGGCCATCGCGGCGCTGACCTCGAAATCCTTATCCGCGACCCAGCCGACGACGTTGCCGGGGTTCCTGGCCACAAGGTCGAGGTCGCCGGTGGAGAGGGTGAGGCGGTAAGCGTCGTGGAGCTCGGGGTTCTCGTGGTTGAGGGCGACGAGGAGCGCGTCGGGGAAGTGGCGATTCTTGTCCAGGATCTGGGCCTGCACGCCCTCGAACGGGGTGAGGTCCCTGTCCTCCTTCGTGGCCGGGTCCACGGCGTGGACGCGCCAGTTCTCGTCCCCGTCCTCGTCCTGGAGATAGACGACGTGCTCGTTGTCTTCCGCCCAGAAGAAGAGCCGGATGCCGCGCTTGCGGTCGTCGGTGACGGCCTCGAAGTCCCCGCCGTCGATAGGAGAGCCGACCGGGCCTACCCAGACGTTCAGGACGCCGTCCTTCGGGGCGAGGAAGGCCAGGCGCGTGCCGTCCGGGGAGAGGCGCGGGCCCACCCTGCTCGGGTTGCCGAAAAGGACTTCGCGGGGGATAAGGGACACGGACGGCGCCTCGGTCATGCGTTCCTCGCTCTCTCACAGGAAATGGTCCGAAAGAGTGTAACGCGAACGGAGAATCGGGCCGACGGCAGCCCGTACCGAACCCGGCCGGATCGTTTGTGGACGAGCCCGACGCCGCTGCCGTCCGACCGGGTTCGGTGTCAGCCGGAGGTGCTCGTGACACGGCCTCGCCGCCACAGCAGGAGCCCGACCGCGAGCGGGGGGAGGAGCCACCAGCAGAAGACGACGGCGGAGATAAACGCCGTGGCCGCCGCCTGGAGGACGCCCAGGGAGGCGTCCCAGGCCCGGGCCGCGACGGCGGAGGGGGACCAGGTCTGTTGGGGGGGCGCGGTCACCACGGGCTCCAGGTGCAAGATTATCTCGGAGGTGGCGGTGCGGCGTTCGAGGTATTGGATCCTGCCCTGCGCCTCCTCGATCTGGCCCCTGATGTCCGTCAGCTCCCGCTCGACGGTGAGCGTGCCTTCGACGCTTTCGGCCCTGTCGTAGAGCGTGAGGAGGCTCTCCTCGGCGGCGAGCAGGTTCCGCTCCCGGGACTCCAGGTCAACGAACTCTTCGGTCACGTCCTGGCCCTCCACGGTGTCCGTCGTGACCCGGTTCCCCAGGCCGCGCAGCTCGTCGAGCGCCGCCTCGAACTCACCGGACGGGACGGAGAGCACGAGTTCCGCCGAGACGGGACCAGACCCCGCGTAGACCCTGGAGCTCAGAACCTCTCCACCGAACCGCCCCGCGACCAGCCGCGCCTCTTCCGCGCTACCCCGGACGTCCTCGGACCTGATGCCGAGATCGGCGGTCTTGACGACCATGCGGTCGAAGACCTGTTCGGTGACCATCCCGGATTCCTGCACGACCGCCATCTCCGCCCCGCCGGCGGCCTCCTCCATCGACGGGCCCGGGGCCGCGTCCCCCACGCCCGCCTGCGACCCGCCTCCCCCGCCGCATCCCTGCAAAAAGAGGACCAGGAGCAAGAGCGCGCCTGCCGCGCCCGGCCCCGTCCGGCTCGTCCATCTCGTCTTCGCCACTCGTCCACCCCTTGTGCCGCCGTTATCCCCTGTACAACGGTGCGGGGCGCGAGGTTCCCGACTCAGGCGTTGTTACCCGACCCTCACCCAGCTGCGGCCGGCGTGTAGTGTGGCCCCTCTAGAGTTCCGATCACGGCAACCGGAGAGGCCGGGGGCGGAGACCGAAGGGGGTGGGGAATGGGGCGGATGGTTCGGGTTGTGGCTTCTGGGTCGAGCCCACGACCGCCCGAAAATCGAGCACTAACCAGCCCACAGAACGAGGGAGAGACCTCCGGAACCTTCAAGTCTGACGCCGGTGACGAGCAAGAAGGGCTTGAGCGTCTTCACCGCGCCGCCAGACGCCCGAGTTGTCTCTCGATCAGGGAGGCCTGCTCTTCCGGCGGAAACCTGTCGGACTCGAAGGTCGCCTGGATGCCGATGCCGTCCACGAGCGCGACGAGGGCCGCGGCCTCCTGCTCGGCGTCGAGGTCCGGGCTTACCTCCCCGGCCCGCCGGCATTCTTCCAACAGTGCCTGAACGACGGATCTCCACAGGGTGTACCAGCGGCCCTGCTCCCGCCCGAGCGCCTCACTACTCGTCGCGCGTCCCCAGAAGTTGATCCAGACGCGCATCTCTCCCCGCCGCTCGTCATCCAACGGCAACCCCTCGCGCAGTACGCTCCGCAACGCCTCCAGGCCCGTAGCCCCCCCGCTCCGCCGCCCCACGCGCCCGGCGGCGCGCTCGATGGAGACGTGCAGGGCGTGCAGGATCAGGGCGTCCTTGTCCTCGAAGTAGTGGGCGAGGACCCCCGTCGAGAACCCCGCCTCGTCCGCGATCTCCCTCATCGTCGCCGCCTCTATGCCCCGCCGCGCCACAGCCCGCCACACGGCCCCGGCGATCTCCCGCTGCCGCTCCTCGTGGTCCACCACCTTCGGCACCCGCCTACCTCCCAACTTGACAAACTTATCGTCTCCTATAATATAACATACGTTCGAAATAAAAAAACATGGAAAGGAGTCAGGGGATGGCGTGGGTTCTGTTGTTGCTGGCGGGGCTCTTCGAGATCGGGATGGTGGTAGGGCTTGGCCTCTCGGACGGCTTTAGCAGGTTGTGGCCGAGCGTGGGCATGATCGTCTCGGCGGTAATAAGCTTCTCCCTGTTGGCCGAGGCCATGAAGAGCATCCCGGCGGGGACGGCATACGCGGTCTGGACAGGGGTCGGCGCGGCAGGGGCGGTGCTCCTGGGCATGGTTTTTCTCAAGGAGCCGGCCGAACCCGCGCGGCTCTTCGCGATAGCCCTGATCCTGTCCGGGGTAGTGGTGCTGAAGTTATCGGAGGCGGTTTAGGGAGTGGCGGCGGTCGGTCAGGCCTTGCTCTCACTGCGTAACTGAAGTACCTTGAGCCTCTATTCGGCGAAGCGGGTAGAGGCTCAAGGAGGCAGGCATGAGGAAGCCGTTTCTTCTCTTTACGGTGATGACGGCGATGTTGGCAGCGGCGGGCGGGGTGGCTTTTGCGGCGGTCGCGGTCGGTACGGACGGCCCCGACAGACTCTCGGGTGGGACCGGCAGTGACTCGGTCGTCGGGTTGGAGAGCGAGGACTTTCTCGTGGGTGACCCCACGTTCTTCGGCCCCGGGGGCGACGACGGTCTAGAGGGCGGACCGGGCGAGGATCAGGTCTACGGCCGCAGCGGCGATGACTCGGTCTCCGGCGGGCCCG
>JALZNL010000269.1 GCA_030857715.1 Actinomycetota bacterium
GACCCCGACCCGATGAGTGGAGAGCCGGGCCCCGCGCGCTGGAGGGCGTCGTGTTGCCCAGCCTCGGGAACAAGCCTAGGGCGCCCGTGGGGAGCGCGCATCGGCCCGATGGCACATCTTCTGCGAGGCAAGAAAAGGGCCAGGACACCCCGAAGGATGCCCGGGCCGGGCATCCTTCTTCTCCTTAGTTGGTCCTTATCTTGCGGTCCATCTGCTCGAGTAGCGTGTCTCGCCCCTTGTTGCGCTCCTCGTAGTCGCGCACCACCCGGAGCTCCTCCGCGGAAAGGTCGTTGAGACGTTTGGAGGTCTCCTCCACGTTCATCTCATCGTAGCCCGCTATCGGGAAGGTGGTCGTCTCCGCCGCGGATCTCATCGCGCCCGCCGTGGCGCCCGCCGCCCCGGTCGCGGCGCCCACCAGGCCCGCGGTCGTATCGGAGAGGGTGCGCGCGCCCTCCCTGGCGCTTCCGGCGGCCCGCTCGGTGCCCGCCCTGTACCGAGAGAAGGCGGTGTTGAGGAACTCCGCGTAGGCTTCGACGGACTCCTGGGCCAGTGCCTGCCCTGCCTCCTGCTGCCTGTTGGCCTGCTCGGAGAGTTGTTGGGCGCCCGCGCGGTTGGCCTCGGTCTGCTCTCTGAGGTTGCTCGACACGAGCTCTGAGAACTCTTGGGCGCGCTGTTGCTGGCGCTGCCCCGACTCTGCTGCCTGCCCGTAGACAACCCTGTAGGAGTCGGCGAGGGTCTCAGCGAAGCGTCGGGCCGCCTCGTTGACGTCGCGTGCCTTTCCTCGGTCCATCATGCTCTTTGCTCCTTCCCTAGGGGATGCGCAGGAAGTCTTTCTACCCAGGGAGGGAGGGCGCCACACCCGAAGGTCTGAGAACACGACGTAGCCCCGGTCCGATGCTCCCGTGTAATGAGGCTATCGGACCGGGGCGGGGCACGACAAAGGCCGGGGCATCCTTCGGGAGCCCCGGCCCGGTAAAGCCCTCGAAGGGACTAGAACGGCTCCCCGAACACCTCCCTGTCTAGCACGAGCGCGTAGGCGGCCTGGGAGGCGGACTTCTCCCGCTCGCGCTCCAGGACCAGCACCAGCCAGTCAGACCCGGCCTCGAAGGCAAGGTCCATTACTGGTTGAAGAAAAGCATCTTGGGCGAACCGCTGCGTCCCGGGTCCCCGGGGTATCCAACCTTGCTGTCTTTCGAACAGTTGCTCATGGTAAGGACCGTCCAGCACTTGCGGGATAACCTGCAGTTTTCGCTGCAACGGATCACACCAGCCATCGAAAAACTCTCTTCTTTTGTCTTCGAGAGCCTTTTCGACGACGACTGGTACATGCTGCGGTTCTTCGAGAGCGCCGGGGGCGGAATCGGCGTTACCGACGGCATGGACCGCACCATCGCGGTCGATACCGGCCAGTTCGTCATGCCCGGGACGCTTCCGGAATTGGAAACTTTTATAGCCGAGACGAGGCGAGATTGGGAGCGACGCGAGGTAGGCATAGAAGGTTTCCCCTACCTGGTCTCCAACGCCGGCATACTTGGTGGATCTCCTACGATAAAAGGGACCAGGATCGAGACCGCCTTCGTCGCTTACCTGGCCGGGGACTTGAGCGCCGAAGAGCTCCGCGCTCTGTACCCGTACGTCGCGGAGGAGGCCCTCTCGGACGCGGTACGCTTCGAGAACCTGGAGCGTGAGACGCTCGCAGCGTGAAGATAATCCTGGACGAGCAACTCGACCCCAGGTCCGCGGACGTCCTGAACGTCATGGAGAGTCGCCACGGCTGCACCTTCGTTTCGCTGCGGGACCTCGCGCCGCCCAGGACGCAGGACATAGAGATCCCCGGTATCTGTCGTCGGAACAACGCGGTGGAACGCGGTGGCGCTGGTGACGGCCGACGTGAAGGACTTCGGCGCAAAGACGGTCTACTTCAGGGCGCTACTGGAGGCAGGAGTATCCGTAATAACGCTGAGACCCCAGAAGAGGGCGTCCGTGCTGGAGGCCCAGACCGCGTTGCTCTTGAACTGGTCTCGCGAGGTCGCCGGAGCCCTGCGGGATGCTTCCGCGCCCGTTCTGGTTCGCGTGAACAATAGCGGCATCTCCGTAAGAGACCTCGAAGACCTGGTGGCAGAGATAGACTCCAGGGGAGGGACCTGAGAGATCGAAAGGAGCGTGGGTATGAGAGTGCTTGTAGCGGGCGCGCACGGCAAGACAGCACGGCGCCTGGTCAGGACGCTGGTGGAGAACGGTCACGAGGTTCGGGGTATGGTTCGCAAGGAGGAGCAGTTGGCGGATGTGGAGGCCGACGGCGCGGAGCCCGTGCTCGTGGATCTGGAGAACGACGAGGTGGACGGGCGCGTCGGGGAGGCGGTCGCCGGGTGCGACGCGGTCGTCTTTGCCGCGGGCGCGGGGCCGGGGAGCGGCGAGGCCCGCAAGGAGACGATGGACTACGGCGGCGCGGCCAAGCTCGTCGAGGCCGCCGAGAAGAACGGCGCGGGGCGCTACCTCATGCTCTCCTCCATGGGCGCCGGCGACCCCGAATCCGGGCCGGAGGCGATGAGACCTTACCTGCGGGCCAAGGCGAAGGCCGACGAGCGGTTGCGGGAGAGCGGGCTGGACTGGACCATCATTCGCCCCGGGGGCCTCACCGAGGAAGAGGGGACGGGGCTGGTCGAGGCGGCGGAGGACCTCGGAAGGCGGGGTGAGATCCCCCGCGAGGACGTGGCCACGGCCTTCGCCGTCGCCCTGGAAATCCCGAACACCGTCGGCAAGACCTTCGAGCTCCTGTCCGGGGAGACGCCGATCCGGGAGGCGTTGGAGGGGCTCTAAAGGTTGGCGCCCCGCGGGCGCATCCGGCGTCTCGCCGCCGGCGCGGCGCTAATCGGCGCGGGCGGGTTGCTGTACGCGAGGGAGGTCGAACCTCGTTGGCTGGAGGTCGTGCGGCTGGAACTGACCTTGCCCCGGCTCGCGGCGGCCTTCGACGGGTACCGGGTCGTCCAGATCGGGGACCTCCACCTCGACGACTGGTCGAGGCCCGCGCGCCTGGACCGTATAGCTGAGATGGTCAACGCGGAACGCCCCGACCTCGTCGTCGTCACCGGAGACTTCGCCAGCTACTCCGCAAAGCGGCTGGACGCGGGGAGGCTCGTCGGGGCGCTGCGGCGCCTCTCCGCGCCCGACGGCGTCCTCGCCATCCTGGGCAACCACGACTACCTGACGGACGTGAAGCTGATCCGGCGCTGCATCCGCGAGGCCGGCCTCACGGAGCTGATCAACGAGGTCGTTACGCTCGGGCGGGGCGGCTCCGAACTGCACGTCGCCGGCATCGACGACGTGATGGAGGGGAGGAGCCGCCTGGATCTGGTCCTGCGGCGTCTGCCCGAGTCCGGTGCGGCCGTCCTGCTCGCCCACGAGCCGGACTTCGCCGACGTCGCCGCCGCGACCGGCCGCTTCGACCTGCAGCTCTCCGGGCATTCGCACGGCGGGCAGGTGCGGGTACCCTTGCTGGGACGGGCCGTGCTGCCGCCTTTCTCGCAGCGCTACACCCGCGGGCTCCACGAGGTCGGGGGGATGCTCCTTTACGTCAACCGGGGGCTCGGGACCGTCCACGCGCGGCTGCGGTTCGGGTGCAGGCCCGAGATCACCGCTCTGACCCTCCGCCCCCCCGAAAGCCGCTTGGGGGTTGTCGCCGGCGGGTAGAATCCCTGGGACCCGAAACCTCCCACGGACGCGGCCGGTGTAGATGACGTTTGGAAAGAACAGACCGCCCCTCGTGCCGGACCCGGGCCAGCAGGTGGAACTGCTCGCGGAGAGCGGCGAGACCCTGCATGGCTTCCGGGCCGTCTCCGGACCGCTCTCCTACGAGCGTGGCGGCGTCGTGGTCTGGGTGGCGACGGAGGCGGAGTACCGGGACGCGAAGAGGGAGGGACGACCCACCGTGTCCATGCCCTGGCCCGCCGGCAAGGTGACGGTCCACGTCCCCTGGTGGAAGTGGCAGAGGTGGTTCACGAGTCGGCACTGAAAAGGTTTCAGGCGTCAGGCATCAGGGTCTTGTTGAAGGCGGCTCCTCTTTGCCCACGGGAGATTTTCTTGGGCGATGGATCGATCTTTATGAACGCCACCGTGAGACGGCCGACCGTCTCACGGCGGCGAGAACAGAGCACCGGACGCCGGAGGTCGATGGCCGGAGGCGTTTGCAACGGGTCCCGACCTCTTCGCGAACCGCCCTGACCTCCGGGGTCGCCGCAATGGCCTGAGCCGCCCACAGCGGCTTGCGGAAGGGTTGATCCTCCCGCAAGCCGGGCATCGGGGAGGACTTCCCGATGCCCGGTGGCCGCCAACCCGAGATCTCGGGCGAGGTGGATCAAATCTTACGAACTGCGCCGTC
>JALZNL010000270.1 GCA_030857715.1 Actinomycetota bacterium
CGCTCGTCCTGGAGATCACGTCCGCCGCGGCGGCCCGCGCTATGCCGAAGTCGGCCACCTTCACGTCGCCAGAGGCGCTCACGAGCACGTTCTGCGGCTTTACGTCCCTGTGGATCAGGCCCTGTTCGTGCGCGGCGCCAAGGGCCTCGGCGATCTGGACGGCCACGGCCGAGGCGGTGTCAGGGAGCAGCGGCCCGTCCCGGACGATGCGGTCCTTGAGGGTCCCGCCGGGCACGTACTCCATGGCTATGTAGTAGCGCCCGTCCTCCGAAACACCCCGGTCGTAGACCTGGACGATGTTCGGGTGGGAGAGCGACGCGACGCCCAGGGCCTCGCGCCTGAACCGCTCGACGAACTCCTCGTCCTCCGCGAACTGCTCGCGGAGGATCTTTACGGCCACGTCCCGCTCGAGGACCTCGTCGCGAGCCAGGAACACTTGTGCCATGCCGCCGCCGCCCAAGAGCTCGGACGTGACGTAGCGGCCGTCGATGCTGGTAACTCGCTGCATGAATGGTCTCGCTTACCCTTACGAGGTACCGGCGAAACCGGATCACCATCCTCTCTTTCGGGCGGGCCGGGAGGAACACGCGCGCACGACGTCGGGACCGCCTGTTCCGGGCAGGGTCAGACTGCCCCGTCGGTGGCGAGCATGTCGAGGGCGATGGCGGCGGTCCAGGACTGTTCGCCGGAGCCGAGGGGCTCGCCGGTGAAGGGCTCGAAGTACTCGGCGAAGCCGCTCTCGGCGAGCTCTTCGAGGGTGTGGTGTCGCAGGGAAGAGGCCCGCTCGGGCTCCCCGGCCCGAAGCAGGGACCACCAGAGCAACCAGTTCGCCACGGGCCAGACGGGGCCGCGCCAGTAGCTGCGCGGGTGGAAACCCGGCTCGTCGGGGGCGGTGCTGGGCGGCAGCGGGCGGTGCAGTTGCGGGTTCCCGGTAAAGTCTGGGGAGACGAGGGTCCTGAGCACATCCGCGAGGCGCCGCTCGCCGAGGCCGCCGGAGATCAGGGGCGCAAAGCCCGCGACGGTGCGCACCCGGAGCGGCTCGCCGGTGAGGACGTCGCGGTCCAGGCAGAGCCCGAGCGCCGGGTCCCACTGATCTTCCAGGCCTTCTTTTCCTTTTTCGATCCAGCGCTCTATGGTCGTCCGGTCTTCCTCCGAGGCGCCGACGGCGGCGTGGATCTCGAGCAGCGCCTCGTTGGCCGCGACGAGGATGGCGCTGAAGAGCACGTCCTTGACGAGGAACGGGTGCCCCCCGTAGATGTCCGCCTCCTCGTAGCGGGCGCGCTTCAAGAGCTCCAGCAGCCACAGGAAGCGGTCGTATTCCTCGTCGGTGGGCCGGTGCGAGGGGTCGGAGACGTGCTGGATGTCGCGCCGGGTGTACGTCGGGACCTCGCCTATAGGTATCCGGTCGAGCGGACCGTCCCAGCGGGGAGAGTTGTCCGTGCCGCTCTCCCAGGGATGGTAGATGGTGACGAGGCCCGACCCCTCCGGGTCTCTGGCGGTCGCCAGGTAGCGGTGCCAGGAGAGGAGGCGCGGGTAGTTCTCGCGCAGGAATCGGCGGGCGTTCTCGAGACGGCGTTCGTCCTTGCCCTGGGCGGTCTCCCAGATCCTGCGCACCGCCAGCGCGTGAACCGGCGGCTGGCAGAGGCCGCTGGTGTGCGGCCCCGTGGGCGCGTGCTCGGAGAGGCCGTTGGAGTTCCAGCGCTCGGCGTCCGGGAAGTAGCTCTTCGGGGGCGCCTCCGGGTCGAAGACGATGTGGGGCACCTTGCCCGTTTTCCACTGGGCGGAGAAGAGGGCCTCGAGCTCGTCCGTGGCCCGCCGGTTGTCCACGTGGGCCAGCCCGAGCGCGATAAACGCGGAGTCCCAGCTCCACTGGTGGGGGTAGAGGGAGGGCGCGGGCTTCGTCCAGGACTTGACGCCGTTGCGCTTGAGCACGCCCGCCGCGAGCGGGTTTACGTCACGAAAGCCTGGGGACGATGTGTCGAGGGTCTTTGGGACCTCTTCTTCTTGCATGAACCGCTGACGCAACTCCCGTCGCCTGGCTTACCCCGTCTAATCTATAGGGTATGAGGCCGACCTTCAAGGCCGCGGGGGTCTAAAACCCGCGATTCTGTGGCCGGTTGCCGGAGATCTCCTCGTCGTATTGCCTCAGCGAGTCGAGGAATCCGTCGTAGGCGTCCAGCGACTCGCGGGAGAGGCCATAGAAGACCTGCCGCCTTTCGGCCGCCATGCGCTGCAGGTCTTCGAGGGCGCGGCGGTTGATCTCGGCCCCCTCCTCCAGCGTCTCTACCCAGTTCTGGAAGAAGGCCCGCGAGAGCTTCATCCCATCTTTCTGCAACTCGAAGGCGTGGTCCACGGCCGCCCGGTAGGACTCCCTGGTCGCAACGTCCAACTTCTCCGCGGCCTCTCTCTGCCGCTCCAACTCTCCGTTCACGACGGATCTCCTCTCCCCGTCACCCCAGGGCGACGGTGGAAGCTTTCGGTGAAACCCCCGCCTAGCCCGCGACTTCCACCTTGTTGCCGTAGAAGGCGACGTGGTCTCTGATGTTCTCCGCCGCTTCCTTGGGCTCCGGGTAGTACCAGGCCACGTCCTCGACGCGGGCGCCGTCCACTTCGGCGCTCAGGTGGCTCGCGTCCCCCTTCCAGGGGCAGTGGGTGGTTGTGCCGCTCTCCCGGAAGAGGTCCCTGTTGACGGACCCCGGCGGAAAGTAGTGGTTGCCCTCGACGACCTCCGTGTGGTCGCTCTCGGCCAACGTGATGCCGTTCAGTGTCGCTCTCGGCACGCCTCTCTCCTCTCGGTGTTCCCTGCCACAGGATTATATCGTCCTTCGGTTGGACCGGAGCACCGCCCGTTGTTAGGATGTCCCCATGGTGAACGTCGCGGTCATAGGCGGGGACGGCATAGGCCCCGAGGTCGTCAGGTCCGGGATGCGGGTGATGGAGGCTGCCGCGGGGGCGGACCCTTCGCTCGACCTGAGCTTTACGGAGTTTCCCTGGGGCTGCGAGTACTACCTGGAGCACGGGCGGATGATGCCCGAAGACGGGATCGAGACGTTGAGGGGGTTTGACGAGATCTACCTTGGCGCCGTCGGCTGGCCGACGGTCCCCGACCACGTCTCGCTGTGGGGTCTCCTCCTCCCCATCCGGCGCCGCTTCGACCAGTACGTGAACCTGCGTCCGGCACGGCTGCTGCGCGGCGTCAGCAGCCCTCTCGCCAACCCGAACGGCCTCGACGTGACCGTGGTCCGGGAGAACACGGAAGGGGAGTACTCGGACTCCGGCGGTCGCATCTACAGGGGCACGCCGCACGAGATAGCCGTCCAGGAGAGCATCTTCACCCGCCGCGGCGTCGAGCGGATCATCCGCTACGCCTTCGAGGAATCCAGAGGCAGGCGCGGGCTGCTCGTGGGCGCCACGAAGTCCAACGGCATCAGCATCACCATGCCGTTTTTCGACGAGATCTTCAACGAGATAGCCGAAGAGTACCCGGACGTCGAGGCGTCCCTGATGCACGCGGACGCCCTGGCGGCCAGGCTCGTGCTCGACCCGGCTGGCTTCGACGTCATCGTCGGCTCCAACCTCTTCGGGGACCTTCTCTCGGAGATCACGGCCGCCGTCTCGGGCGCCATCGGCATAGCCCCCTCGGCGAACCTCAACCCCGAAGGGACCTTCCCCTCCCTCTTCGAGCCGATCCACGGCTCCGCCCCCGACATCGCCGGCCAGGGCGTCGCCAACCCCGCCGGCGCCATCTGGGCCGCCGCCCTCATGCTGGAACACGCCGGACACCCGCAAACGGGGAAGAAGATCCTCGCCGCCCTCGAAGACACCATCGACTCGGGCACGAGGACCCGCGACCTCGGCGGCGAAGCCGACACCGAAACGATGACCGACGCCGTCATCCAACGCCTGCAACGCTGACCGAGATCCTATCCGGGCGGTTCGCGAACCGCCCCTACGGGCTGCGCATCTCGCGCCAGATGGCGGGCAGGACCTTCGCGGGGTAGCTCCACCGGACGAACGATTCGCCGTGCTCGCGGACTCTGTACCGGATCGGCACCTCTTCGAGCCTGAACCCTTTTCGCAAGAGGTCGAGGGTGAGAACCTGGGCGTAGTTGTAGTCGTGGACGATCTCGGCCCGGTCCGCCGCCCCGCGCGAGAAGGCGCGCATCCCCGTCTGCCCGTCGGTAATCTTCGTGCGGGTTAGCAGCATGAGCAGCGCGGTGAAAGCGTAGTTCCCGAGCCGCCGGTACAGCCGCATCCCCCGCACCCCGCCGCGAAAGCGGCTTCCGAGCACGTAGTCGGCCCGGCCGGAGAGAACCGGCTCCAGTAGTTCCGGGATGTCCTCAGGGGCGTACTCGAGGTCGGCGTCGAGGTAGGCG
>JALZNL010000271.1 GCA_030857715.1 Actinomycetota bacterium
CTTTTCTGGACTACCCGACGGGGTTGAAGTTGGCGGCGCAGCGGCGGGGGATAGATCTCGTAGAGGCCCACGACGCCTACGCGGCGTGCCTGTGCAGCATGCACTACGCGCGGTTCTTGCTCGGGTCGGAGGATCCGCCGGAGGTGGAGTTTCGGGAGGGGGAAGCGGCGCGGCAGGAGCGTCTTCGGGAGGGGATGTCTGGAGAGGATCTCGGGAACCTGGAGCGCAACTTCCGCTTCCTGCGGCTGTGCGACGGGCTGTCGTTGTTCCTGTTCCTCTACGAGCCGGGTCGGGCGCACTATCCTCCGCCCACGCCAGACGGGTTCGAGCTCGACGGGACGAGGTACGAGCTCTCGTGGCAGAACGAACGCGCGGTTCGTCTAGATCCCTTCCCGCTCACAGGGCCGTTCGACGTCTCCGTGCCTTACCGGGAGGTCGGCACGGACCGTCGGTCCCTCGGAGGCGGGCGCATCGAGTTTCGGGTGTCGGGGTAGTGGGGGACCCGCCCCGCGGCTGATACAGTATCCGGCGTTGCCGATACGACCAGAACACATTCCGGAGAGGACACGATGAGAGACGTATCATACGAGTTCTTCAAGAGGCTGCTTTCGACGCCGGGGCCCAGCGGCTACGAGGGCGCCGCCGCAGAGGTCTGGCGGGAGGAGGCGCGGAAATTCGCCGAGGTCCGGGGGGACCGGATGGGCAACTCGCTGGCGACCATCGGCGCGGGCGGCGGGCCAAGGGTCATGCTCGCCGGGCACGTGGATGAGATCGGGCTTATGGTCACCCACGTCGACGAGAAGGGCCTGGTCAGGTTCACGGGCGTGGGCGGCTGGGACCCGCAGGTCCTCGTCGGGCAGCGGGTGCGGCTGCAGACGAAGGGCGGCGAGGTAGTCGGCGTGATCGGCAAGAAGGCCATCCACGTGATGGAGCCGGACGAGCGCAAGAAGGTCTCCGAGATAAAGGGGCTCTGGATCGACATAGGCGCCAAGGACGCCGACGAGGCCAGGGAGAAGGTCCGCGTCGGGGACGCAGGCGTGCTCCACCAGGACCTCGTCGAGCTCCCGAACGGCCGCATCGCCTCCCGCTCCGTGGACAACCGCATGGGCGCCTTCGTCGTCCTCGAAGCCCTGCGCCTCCTCTCCGAGGAGGAGAACGTGAATGCCGAGGTCGTCGCGGTCGCGTGCGTGCAGGAGGAGATAGGCCTCTACGGCGCGCGCGGCGCCGCGTTCGGCCTCGACCCGCATGCTGCCATCGCGGTGGACGTTACCCACGCCACCGACACCCCCGGGGTCTCTAAAGACCAGAACGGCGACCACGCCTTGGGCTCCGGCCCCGTCATAGCGCGGGCCTCGAACCTGAGCCCCCTCGTCTCCGACGGCCTCATCGCGGCGGCCGAGGCTGAGGAGATCCCGTACACCCTCCAGGCCGACTCCCGCTCGACGGGCACAGACGCCGACGCCATCCAGTTCCAGCGCGCCGGCATCGCCACGGGCCTCGTCTCTTGCCCGAACCGCTACATGCACTCGCCCAACGAGATGGTCGATGTAGAGGACGTGGAGAATTGCGCCCGCGTGATCGCCGCCTACATCAAGGGACTCGACGCCGACACGGACTTCGTCCGCTAGCCGGTGACCACGACGAAGGAAGGCGAGGGACGCCGGAGCCCCGCGCTCGTCGAGGCGTCCCTGCTGCTGACGGTCTTCTTTTTCGGGACGAACTTCACGGCCGTCAAGCTCGTCGTCGCGGACGTGCCGCCCGTGCTCTTCGCGGCGACCCGCTTCACCCTGGCCGGGCTATTGCTGTTCGTGATCTCCCGCTTCGCGGAGCCCGGGACCAGGCTCAAAAGAAGCGACCTCTTGCCCGTGCTCGGCCTCGGCATCGTCGGCATAACCCTCACCCAGACCGTCTTCACCGTCGGCGTGGGCCTCACGACCGCCGCCAACACCGCCCTCGTCTACTCGACGAGCCCCGTGTGGGGCATGCTGCTCGGCTTCGCCCTCGGCCTGGAGCGTCCGCGCCTGGCCGGCGTCCTCGGCATCGGGCTCTCGCTCGTGGGGGTCGGCTTTATCGTGTACGGGGGCCTGGAGTTCGCGGGCACGAGCCTCGCCGGGGACGCCCTGATACTTGCGGCGGCCGTCTTCTGGGGCTCCTACACCGTGCTCTCTCTGGGACTCCTCGAGCGCTACCCGCCGATCTCGCTCGCCGCCTATTCCATGATCCTCGGCGGCCTCGTTGCCTTCCCGCTCTCCCTTCTCGACCCTCACACCTTCGACCCTGCCGCCATCGACGCCACGACCTGGACCGCCGCCGCGTACTCAATGTTCTTCTCCTCGGCCTTCGGCTTCGCCGCCTGGGGCTGGGGCGTCTCCCGGGCGGGCGCCAACCGGGTCCTTATCTACCAGTACCTCGTCACCCTGATAGGCGTCAGTGCCGGCATAGTGTTGCTGGGCGAGAGCTTCGGGCCGGGACAGCTGATCGGGGCCGCCGTCATCGTCGCCGGCGTCTACCTCGCGAAGAGGTAGGTTAAAGGCTTCAGGCTACAGGTTTCAGGTGTTGGGGGTGGAGCTTTCTAGGTACGGACTTGCAGAAAACCGGAGGTGAGTTGTGGATCGTGAAGAGGTGTCCGGGCTCGTGGGGCGGAAGGTCGCCATCAGGCTAACGAACGTGGAGGCGCGGGGTGTGGAGATGCTGGCGACGCTGGCGGAGGTGCGTGAGGACGGGGTCGTGATCTCCGAGGTGGGTGAGCTCGGGCCCGGGCCGACGATGTTCTGCCCGTGGGAGTCACTGCACCGGGTCCGGGACCGTCCCCCGTGGCTCCGGCCGCCGCACGAGGAGCCCGGAGATGAGCCCGGGGATTCGGCGGAATACGAATCGTTCGAGTTGAGGGAGGTTCCCGCCGAGGAGAAGAGATTCGAACCGCACTTCGAGCGTCGAAGGGAGCCATCGGCGCGTAACCTGGAGCGCGTGGTGCCCATCGCGCAGAAGCGCGCGGTCGATGATGTCACCGTCGCCCTGACGTCGCTGGAGCTCTATGGGGAAGGGGTCGGGGCCTTGCGGTGGCGGGTCTCCCTCGGGGAAAGCGCGTTTCGAGAAGAGCCGGACTTCGGGTTCGGGAAACCCGAGCCGGTGTTTGAGATCCGGGACGATTCAGGCCGGGACCTGCCGTGGTCGCCGCGGGGAGGCGGCGCCAGCGACGGGGAGTCGGATGGCGAGATCGAGGTCCGAGAGCTCCCCGAGACCGGGGAGATCCACATCGAGGTCGTCCGCCTTGCCACCGACGCCTACGGACCCGATGGCGATTATCTGGGAGAGGGCGCTTCCCTGGACGGCCCCTGGAACTTCCGCTTCTCCCTCTGAGGCCGCGAACCGGGAAGAACCCGGCCGAGGCCTACCCACCCCACGTCTGTCGCAGCACCCGCAGCCAGTTCCCGTGCGTGAGCTTCCGTAGCTCCGCCTCGCCGTAGCCGTGCTCCTCCAGGGTGGTGAGCAGGTTCGGCAGCCCCGAGACGTCGCCGATGGCCTTCGGCACCTTCGCCCCGTCAAAGTCCGAGCCGAAGCCCACCCGGTCGATGCCGACCCGGTCCACGAGGTAGTCCACGTGGAGCGCGACCGTCTCAAGCGGCGTGTCGGCGTCGTCCTTGCCGTCCTCGCGCAGGAACGCGACGGCGAAGTTGACGCCCACCATCCCATCCGAGTCCCTTATGGCGTCGAGCTGGCGGTCGGTGAGGTTGCGGGCTGTGGGGCAGAGGGCGTGGGGGTTGGAGTGGGTCGCGACGAGCGGGGCATCCGAGAGGTCTGCCACATTCCAGAAGCCATTCTCATTGAGGTGGGAGAGGTCGATCAGGACGCCCAGCCGGTTGCACTCCCGGACAAGTTCCCGGCCCGCGTCCGTTAACCCCGGTCCCGTATCCGGCGACGACGGGAACCGAAACGGGACGCCGTGCGCGTAGGCGTTCGGTCTGCTCCACACCAGCCCGAGCGAGCGCAGGCCGAGATCATGGACTTCCTCCAGCGCCCCGGGATCGGGGCCCAGGTTCTCCGCGCCCTCGAAATGGAGGATCGCGGCGAGCGCGCCGTCTTCCAGGCAGTCATCGATCTCCGCCGCCTTCCGGACGACCTTCATCCGTCCTTCCGACTCCTCTTCGAGACGGAACAGGAGCGCCGTCATCTTGTCGGCGAATCTGCGGGCATATTCAGGGTCGAGAGGGGGAGAGCCGGAGACCTCGTAGCCTTCGTCCGTGATTCTGAGCGCCGATTCCTCGTCCCAGCCGGCTCTCGGGTCCGGGGGGACGAAGCACGCGAAGAACCCGCCCGCGAAACTTCCCTCGACCGCCCGGGGCAGATCCAGGTGTCCCGTCTTGCTCCGTTCGAA
>JALZNL010000272.1 GCA_030857715.1 Actinomycetota bacterium
CTCGCCACGGCTCTGGCGGCACGTCGTCCCCCGGGTTCGGGGCGCGCGCTCGATGGCCTGGGAGATGGTCGGTTACGGCGCCTCCATAGACGAGGGACGCGAACGCGACATCTCCGTGGCGAAGCAGGCTGAGTACCTCGCCGCCTGGATGCGGGCCGTGGGGCTCGACGAGGGCGCCGTCGTCGTGGGACACGATCTCGGCGGGGGCGTGGCCCAGATCCTCGCGGTGCGCCAGCCGGAGCTCGTGAGGGGACTGGTGCTCGCGAACGCCATCTGCTACGACTCCTGGCCGATACCCAGCGTCAAGGCGATGCGGGCGATGGGTCCCGTGGTCGAGCGCCTGCCCGACGGCGTCTTTCGCCTCATCTACGCCAACTTCCTTCAACAGGGCCACGACGACCGGGAACGCGCGAGGGAGTCGATCGGCGAACACTGGCCCTTCTACGAGGGCGCCGGGGGCGCCGCGGCCATGATTCGGCAGGTCCGCTCCCTCGACGTCCGGGACACGCTGGCCGTGGCCGACCGCTTGCCGCACCTCGACGTTCCTGCTCGTATAGTCTGGGGCGCGGCCGACGCTTTCCAGAAGATCGGCTACGGCTACCGGCTGGCCTACGAGCTCGAGGCGCCGCTCGACCGGATCGAGGGCGGCAAGCACTTCGTCCCCGAAGACCACCCGGAGAGGGTGGCGGCGGCCGTGAACGAACTGCTTTAGCGCATCTCGCCGCCCGGTAAGAGCTGCCGGGCATCGGTTGGCGCCAAGCAAGGACCGGTCGAAGCTCTCAGCGCCAGATCCTGAGCGTCCCGTCCTCGCGTCCCACCGACACGAACGAACGTCCCTCGAAATCCTCCGCGGAGGCCAGGTTCGTCGTCATCACGCCGACCCGCCTGGCCAGTAACCCGACGCCTGTCCCCGGCACCGCGAACCGGAGGAGAAGCCAGCGTGGATCAGGCTCGGGGAGCCGGTAGCGTGAATATCCGAGGTGATCGTGTACCATGAGGGGCACTGTGTTTAGACTGCGCAAGATAGCGTTCGGGGTGCTTCCCGTGCTGGTGGTCGTGTGGGCCACGGTCGCCGTGCTGGGTGGGGCTATCTACCTCGCCAACCACGCCGACCCGCCCGACGCCGGCGACGCGGCGAAGGCGGGGCTCGGGCTGTGCGCCGTCAGCGTGGCCGTCGTCGCGGGCAGGGCCGTCCGCCGGGCGGTGGTTCCCCCGTTCGCAGCGGGTTTCCGCCCGGTGCCCGTTCCGTCCCGCCCGCAGGGTTGGCTGCCCTACGGGGTCGTCTCGGGCCCGCCTGCCACGGGGCCGCCGGTTTTCGTACTCCTTCAAGTCTTCCGCAAGTAGGGTTCCGCTAGACGCGACCCGCCCTCCTGGGGTGGGTTGTCCGAACGCGTGCCAAAGGCGCGTTCGCCGGAGCGTTCGCTGGAACGAAAACGGAGACTCCCCGAAGGAGGTGGCTCGTATGCACGGGCCGAAAAAACGCGTCGAACAAGGGACGGCCGCTGCCGTTCGAAGGACCGAGGGACCCATCTCGCGAAAAGGATCCGAGGATGGTTAGGGCTCCCGAAACCGTTCCCAGGCGGGAGAGGCGGGTCGGCGCCCGTCGGCCGTCCAGACCTTCCGGGTGGAGAAAGCGCGGTCGCGAGAACAGGAGGAGCCAGCTTGTCGCGGTGCCGATCCTCCTGTGCGCGGTCGTCTCTGCGCTGGTGGCGGCCGACCACCAGACGAACGCCGGGGAGATCCGTGGGGGCGTCTCGGTGGGGGACGTCTACCTCGGGGGCAAGACCCCGGAGGAAGCCCGCGGCATCCTTACGCGCAGCGGACCCGAGACGTTTGCGGAGATCCGTCTATCCGGGCCGCGCGGGGACTTCGCCGTGCCGACGGAGGAACTGGGAGCGCGCCTGGATGCCAGGGCCACCGCCGAGAAAGCCTACGCGGTCGGTCGCCGGGGCGGTTTCACCGAGCGCCTGGGCGAGCGGATCCGGGCGCCCTTCGGCGTGGGCGTGCCCGCGGAAGTCCGCTACCGGTCCGACGCGGCGAGGGCGAAGGTCGAGGGCCTGGCGGCCAGGGTAAACCGGGAGCCGAAGGACGCCACCGTGGAGATCTCCGGGACCGGGGTGCGGGTCGCGGGCTCCGACGAGGGCTACCGTCTCGACGCGGCGACCACCGCCGCGAACCTGGGGCGCGCCCTCGAAAACCTCTCCGGCGAGGCGGAGATGTCGGGGGAGGCCCTCGAGCCCGAGGTCACGACCGCCGAGGCCGAGGCCGTCGCCCGGGACGCCCGCGAGGCGGTCTCCGGGCCGCTGGTGCTGACGGCATCGGGCGAGAGCTGGGCGCTCTCGCCTGCCGACGTAGGCTCGGCGCTCGCCGTCTCCCGCCAGGGCCGGGCGCTCCGGATGGGCCTCGACCGCGACCGACTGAGGGAAAGAATGGCTCCCGTGTACGCAGACCTCGCGGTCGAGCCGGTCGAGGCGGGTTACGACGTGGGGGCCGGCGCGACGCCGCAGATCTCGGTGACGCCGGGACGCGAAGGACGCAGCATCGAGGAGGAGGAACTCTTCGACGCTATAGCAGACGGCCTCTTCCGGGGCATGCGCGAGTACGAGGTGCCCGTAGCCGTGGCCAGGCCCGAGCTGACCACCGCCGAGGCAGAGGCGATGAAGCCGACACAGATGCTCGGCTCCTACCGCACCGATTACTCCGTGGTGCCCGACGACGGCACGAGGGTCGAGAACCTGGGCATCTCCTCGGGGGCGGTAAACGGCACGCTTTTGGCGCCCACCGAGACTTTCTCGATGCTCGATCACGTCGCCGGCCTCGACTACAACGACTCGAAGGTGATCGTAGGCGGAGAGGAGACCACGGCCGACGGCGGCGGCCTGTGCCAGGTCACCTCCACCCTCTACAACGCGGCCAACTTCGCCGGACTGGACGTGACGGAGCGCACCCCGCACTCCGCCCAACTCCCGTACATCCGTCCCGGCATGGACGCGACCGTGTGGTGGGGAGGCCCCGGCGCCTCCGACGACCTCGACATGAAGTTTCGCAACACCACCGAAGGCTACCTGCTCTTGCGCGAGCACGTGGCCGAAGACGGGCACGTCTACGCCGAGGTCTGGGGCCGCCCGGACAACACGGAGGTCGAGATGCGTTCGAAACCCGTCTACATGGGCGACAACGGCTCGGAGTGGGTCACGCGCCAGAAGATCACGCGCGGCGGCGAGGTGGTCTTCGACGGCGTGCTCCACAGGGACACCTACGATCCGCTGGTGGACGGGCGCGGCGAGCCCATACCGCCGCCGGAGGTCCCGGTCGCCCCCGTCACCCCGTAAGCAACGGTCGGCGGTCCGGTGAGGACGCGGCCGCCGGTGGCCGTGGCGTCCGCGAGCTCGACGCCCACAGGGAGCGTCCACGCCGCCCGGTCGCCCCCCGCTCGTGGCGACGCCGCCAACTCGGTGCGGTCCTGGTCGGGCACCTCGGCGGATCCGCCGTTCGAGGCCCTCCGGGACCCTCCGGGACGCCACGCCTCCCCGGTCCTCAACGAGTCCTTTGAACGACTCCTTCGTGAACCTCGACCGAGGAGCGGGGAACTGTCGGCCACGTGCAAGAAAAAGACGCCAGACGGAGGTAAGAAATCGGCGACTCGTCTAGTCGGTATTTGCAGAGGGCGTAGAGTGGCTTCGATGACGGTAGGCCAGCGTCCGGTACGCCCCGCGGGCGGTTGGTAACTCGACGAAGGGAGACGATCAAGGTCCGAGATTCGGCATCAGGCGGCACCTGTGCTGGCCACGCGCCAGTTATTGTTCATCGAACACGCGAGGAGAGAGAATGACGAAGGTAGCGATAGTCGTGCTGGCGGACACCGAGACGCACGGGGACCTGGGGCGGATAGCGAACGCCCTGACCTCCGCCAAGGAGTTCGGGGAGGCCGGCGACGAGGTCACGGTGGTCTTCGACGGCGCCGGCACCAAGTGGGTGCCCGAGCTCTCGAAGCCCGACCACAGGCTCAACGGCGACTACGAGAAGGTCAAGGGCTCGATCGCGGGCGCCTGCGACTACTGCGCGAACGCCTTCGGCGTCAAGGACGAGATAGAGAAGACCGACATCCCCCTGCTGGAAGAGTACTCCGGGCACCCAAGCCTTCAGAGGCTCGTCTCCCAGGGCTACCAGGTCATAACCTTCTGAGCACCCCCTTCCAAGGGTGTCCCCGGCCCGCGCGGGCCGGGGACACCCTTTTGGCGCCTCGCTCCGTCATTTTCGATGGCGGACGCGGCGAGGGGATGGCTCGGCATGCTCGGCCCATAAATCCTCCGGCAACCACCGTGTCGGCGCTAGTCCGCGTGCCGCTTCGTCTCTTCGTACCTTGCCTGTAGC
>JALZNL010000273.1 GCA_030857715.1 Actinomycetota bacterium
CCGCCGTCGGTGACGGCGAAGGTCTTGCCCCGGGTCTCCTTCACGTCCACGACGCGGGTGACGTAGAGGCCGGCGTCGGCGACGAGGTAGCGGCCGAGCTCGAAGAGGAAGCGGCAACCTTCGAGGCGCGGGTCGGAGCGGTAGCCAGAGACGATCTCTCGCAGGCCCTCCCCAAAGCGGTCGAGGTCGAACTCGCTCGTCTTCTCGAAGTAGGGGACGCCGAAGCCGCCGCCGAAGTCGAGCATCTCCAGTGGGTGGCCGGCGTGGTCGGCGGCCTCCAGCGCGATGTCGAAGATGTTGCGGCAGTGCTCCAGCAGAGGGTCCACCTCGAAGACCTGCGTCGCCGTGTAGACGTGGACGCCCCGCAGGACGAGGCTCTCGTGGGAGAGGACCTTCTCCACCGCTTCGGCGAGGTCGGCCTGGTCCATGCCGAACTGGCCGACCGTACCGCCCATGCGCATCCCGCTCCCCATGAGCTGGGCCGCAGGGTTGATCCTGAGCCCAACCCCCATCCGGGTTCCGGCCTCTTCGGCGATGGCGGCCAGGCGTTCTATCTCGCCGAGCGACTCGACGTTGACGGCGTGGATGCCCTCATCGACGGCCATCTTGAGCTCTTCGTTTGTCTTGGCGGGTCCCGCGAAGACGATGTCCTCGGGGGCGAAGCCCGCGGCCCGGGCCACGATCAACTCCCCGGAGGAGGCGACCTCGCCGCCCGCGCCGGCCCTGGCTATGAGCGAGCACACGGCGAGGTTCGGGTTTGCCTTGAGAGAGTAGGCGACTTCGGTGCCGAGGGCGTCTTGAACGCGCTGGACGCGCTCTGAGATCATCCCCGCGTCATAGAGGTAGAACGGCGAGCCGTAGCGCTCCGCTATCTCCGAAACCGGAATGCCGCCGGGGGCGAACTCCCCGCCCTCCGCGCCGGAGCCGCCGAAGCGGGCCGCCAGGTCCCGGGCCTTATCCGTTTGTGTAAGCATTGGTGATCCCCTTGCGGTCTATCTTGCCTGAACCCGTCTTCGGGAGCTCGTCCCTGACGAGTATCTCCTTCGGAATCATGTACGGCGGGCCGTTGTTTATGGCGTACTCCCGGATGGAGTCTATCGCCCCGTCGCCGCCGGTGTCCTTCAAGGAGATCACGGCTATGACGTCTTGCCCGACGGCCGGGTTCTCGACCCCGAAGGCGCAAGCCTCGTTGACCAGGCCCGAGGCGATGAGAAGGTTCTCGACCTCCTCGGGGCTCAGGCGGTAGCCCTGGTTTTTGATCATGGCGTCCTCGCGACCAAGGAAGTACAGGTACCCTTCTTCGTCCCGCGTCACGGTGTCCCCCGAGTAGACGACCCGCTCCACGTCGAGCAACTCCGGCGGGGCGAGCGGGTTCGGGCGGTATGCCTTCCGCGTCGCCTCCTCGTTGCCCCAGTAGCCCATCGCCACGGTAGGCCCCCGGTGGACCAGCTCTCCCGGTTCTCCGGGGGCGGCCTCATTGCCTTCTTTGTCTATGACCATGATCTCGGTGTTCGGGATGGCCTTGCCGATGCAGTTGCCCTGCTCGGGCGAGGAGCGGTGGATCTCTTCGGGCGCGAGGTACGTCGAACGGAACGCCTCCGTGAGGCCGTACATCAGGTAGATCTTCGTCCCGGCGGGCTCAAGCAGGTTCCTCAGCTCGTCCAGGTTGGCCTGCGGTATCCGGCCGCCGGTGTTGGCGAGGTAGCGCAGGTGCGTGAGCGGACCCTCCCGCAGGGACTTGGCGCTCCGGATCAGGAGCGCCCACAGCGGCGGCACGCCCGTGACGCCCGTGATCTCGTGCCGGCGCAAGGCCTTCAAGAGATCCCCCGGAAGCCTGGAACGCAGCAGGTACAGTGTCGCCCCGGCCCGCAGCGATGTCGTGAACTGGCTCATCCCGGCGTCGAAGTTCAGGGGCAGCGCGGAGAGGATGCGGTCCTCGGGCGTGTTCCCCAGGTACGAGGAGACGATCTGGGCCCCGACGACCACGTTGCGCTGGCTCGTCGCCACACCCTTCGGCATCCCCGTGGAGCCCGACGTGTACAGGATGGTCCCGAGGTCGATCTCGGAGACCCCACGGTCCTCCTCGAGCCCGTCTCCTCTCAGGGCCTCGGCCACGTCAACGTAGGACTCTGCGGCGTCGCCCTGGGGTCTCTCGCCCCTGTAGAACGCTGTCTCGACCGTCTTTGGCTGGAGCTCCTCCAGCTTCGGGGTGTCCCCGATCACGACGCGTATGTCGCAGTCCTGCGCCAGGTACTCGATCTGGGGTGCCTTGAAGAGCGGGTTGACGTTGACGTAGGCGGCTCCTATGCGGGAGGCCGCGAGCATCGAGACTATGGCCTCCCACGACTTCTCGACGAGCACCCCGACCCTGTCGCCCTTGTCTACGCCCGCGTCCACGAGGGCCGCCCCCAGAGAGCTGCTCTCGCGCTCCAAATCCTCGTATGAGTACTCGGCGTCGCCGTCGACGACCGCGAGTCTCTGCGGGTCGCGTTCGAGGGCGTTGTGGAGGAGGTCGTGGAGGGTGAATTCCGGGCGGGGCATCAGGCCGCCTTGCCCTCCACCAGGGTGGCTATGGCGTCGACGGACCCGAAGTTCTCCTCGTCGAACTCGTCGTCCTCGACCATGATGCCGAACTCGTCTTCGAGGAAGGTGACGAGCTCGACCGTCTGGAGCGAGGTCATGACGCCGTTCTCGATGAGGAGCTCGTCGTTGGCGACGTCGCGCCCGCCCGTGACGTTCTCCTGCAGCCAGCCGCGTATCGCGGCCCTGGCGTCCCCGTTGCTTGCAACCATCTCTCTATCTCCTTATCTGAGCCAGAACGTAGCTTCGCCGTCGCCGATGTTATACGACCAGCGGGCTACCGACGTTGCCCGCTCGTGCTGCGCCCCGTCGGCGAACTTCGTCATGAGCGTGTTGCGCCTGTCGTTGCGATGGAAGAAGCCGAGCCGCAGCAGGTCTGAGGACCGGGGTCCTGTCGGCGAATCGGCGAACCTGTACCGGATGATGTGCGCCCCGGCCTCCCGGAACAGCCGGACGCTCTCCCGCAGCAGCGCCCGAGCCACGTCGCGGCGCCCCGGGAGGGTCACCAGGTCCAGGACGTAGCCGTCCTGGCCGTCCGAGACGGTCCTGACCACGGCGTAGCCCGCGAGCCCGCCGGCCTCCCGCACCACGAGCACCGTGACGGGCCACTGGGGCGAGCCGGGCCCGTAGCGCCACCTCAAAAACGCCGCGTCCTTCTCGACCACGCACGAGACGCCGGCGGCCACCTTCTCGAAGAAGGCGTCGAAGGATTCGTCGAAGTGCTGGACGGGTTCCACCTTAGGGCCGCCCGCGAAGGCGCCGCCTAAAGCGCCGTCCATCAGGCGCAGCCCGCCGTTCAGCAGGCCCTTGACCGGGCCCGGGATCGGGGCGCGGGGCCGGGGCGCCTGGTGTCCTTCCCGGCCCTCGGGCTCCGGGGGCTGCTCCATCCCCTCCGGGGACGGACGCCCGTTTGGGGAGCTCTGTCCCTCCGGGGTCAGGAGGCGCTCCATCCGGGCGGGCATGGGGAGCCGCGAGACGTTAAGCAGCTTGGCCGCGTACTGGAGCTGGCCGGCGTCCACCGCGCCGAACTTCGACTGAACCCCGATCACCTCCGGCACCATGTCCAGCGAGACGCAGTTCTCGCAGGTGGAGAAGAATTTGCGCATGAGCATGAGGGCGTGGAACCCGTAGTCCGGGTGGCCCATGTAGTCCCCGGGCGAGTGCGCGACGACCCGGCGGCCGTTGACCCTGTAGGACAGCGGCGTCGCCGCGAGGTGTCCCACTATCTCCCCGTCCTCCGTCGCCGCGACCCAGCGGTGCATCTCGCCCGCCAGCGGGTGGGTCCCGAGCCACCCGTAGACGGTGTCGTAGAAGTCCAGCTCCCTGACCTCCGGTAGGTACGGGAACGCGCGGACGCGCAGCTCGCCGGCGCCCCTGGCGTCGCCCTCCTCGAACGGCCTGACCTTCGCCTTTTTCGCCATCTAGGAGACGGGGGCCGTTTCGAGCGTCACTTCGTCGCGACGCTGCGGGGTCAAGGCAGTCATCGTCCGGGCTCCATACTCTTCGTCCCCCTCCAGGTCTCGGCGCAAGGTTCTCTCTTCGGCAGGGTTCGCCACACAATCGAAGTCAAGGGATAGAGTGTAAATGAGGCGCACAGCAAAATCCAAGCCGACGCGGGCGGCCGTCCCGCGCCGCGTCGCGCCCGAACCGGGGGAGGCCGTTGAACGGATTTCCCGCGGGAACTTGAAGGTTCGGCAGGTTGCCCCGATAATTAGCGCCTGCGCGTCGCTGCTGTTTCGCGAAAAGGCGGCGCGGGTCGCACTGTAGGAGGGGCGGACGGTTGAAGGAGA
>JALZNL010000274.1 GCA_030857715.1 Actinomycetota bacterium
CCTTGCCTGAGATGCTGCGCGGAGTGGTGCGGACGAGGCGGCCGGTTCCCTCCTCGGGAGCCACGCCGAAGGTGCTCTCGATCCAGGCGGAGAGAGGGTCGGCCACGAAGGCGTCGTATTCCCGGGGCGGCCTGCGATCCTCCCGTACACGGGCGGTTAGCTCTGAGATGAAGGGAGGGTCGGTGAGATCTTCGTCCGGGGTGGCGCGGCGGAGCGTCTCTCCGATAACGTTCTCGGGCCTCACGTCGGCGCCGAAGAGGCGGGAGGCGACGCGGGAGATCTCGGCGCGCTGCTCGTCGTAGGTGCCGCTACCGGCGAGGGTGGCGGAGGTACCGACGCAGCGCAGGTTCTCCGCGGCCAGCAGCTCCCTGGTGCGCCGAATCAGGAAAGCGACGTCGGCGCCCTGACGACCGCGGTAGGTGTGCAACTCGTCGAAGACGAGGAAGCCGAGGTCCTGGGCTTGACTGACGAGTCCCCGCTCCTGGGAGCGGGTGAGGATCAACTCCAGCATCACGTAGTTGGTGAGGAGGATGTCCGGCGGGTTCGCGATGATGCGCCGGCGCTCTTCGTCCGACTCCTGACCCGTGTAGCGGGCGAAGGTGACGGGGCCCTTGCCGTCGGGGTATCCGTCGTTGAGGAACTTCGTGAGCTCACCGTACTGGCTGTTGGCAAGGGCGTTCATGGGGTACACGACGATGGCCTGGATACCCTTGCCCGGTCCACGCCGGAGGACGTGATCCACGATGGGGATGATGTACGTGAGGCTCTTGCCGGAGCCCGTGCCGGTGGTGAGGACGTAGTTGTGTCCGGCGCGCGCCGTGCGGACGGCTTCGGACTGGTGGCGGTGGAGCTTGAGCGTCACTCCGGGATTGGTGGAGCTCTTGCCGGCCCGGAAGATACGATCGCACTCACCGTGGAGGACGCCTTCGGCGACCAGCTCGTCGATCCGGTCGCCCGCCTCGAAGGAGGGGTTGAGCTGGATGAGAGGGTCGGGCCAGAGCAGGCCCTCGTCGATGCTCTGCTCCACCTCCGCCTCGATGCGGGGGTCCTTGATCTGGATAAAACTGCGCACGTAAGAACCGTAATCCCCGACGAGGCGGTTGCGTAACTGGAATACGTCCAAGAGTTCCCCTCTGTGCCCCACCACGACGCCCGAAGTGTTGCCATTATATGCATTGATTGATTTTCGGGCCAGTGCGGCGGGGCACGGTGTCTCTCGCCGATCACACGCTGTCTGGCATCACGGCCTCCGGGTTGGCCCCTATCCCCTTTTCCGGCCGCGCTAACGTACCAGCTCGGCCTGTATTTGACGTCCCGATGTCACGCAAGCCTTCTTACAGCGGCTCGGTCCCTTCGTTGAGGATGGCGAGGTAGCGTGTGTAGGCAAACACCCTCTGGCGCTTGCGGCCGGTGATCTCGTGCGCAATGCCAAGGTTCTCCAGCGCTTCGACCGCGCGGGCGACGGTAGGGTAGCTGGCCCCGGTGCGTTGGGTCAGGTCGTTCAGGGTAGCGAGGGGACGATCACGGAGCGCGTCGAATACCCGGAGGGCATTGGCCGCGGCGCGCCCGAGCGTCTGCACGCGGGCGGCGTCGTCACGGAACAGGGCGAGCAACCGGTGGGCGGTGTCCACGGCGGACACGGCGGTGATCTCGACGCCTTCGAGGAAGAAGTCTAGCCAGGCTTCCCAGTCGCCGTCTGCACGCACGGTATCGAGCAGGCGGTAGTACTCGGCGCGGTGCTGCTTGAAGTAGTAGCTGAGGTACAAGAGCGGCTGGCCGAGCACTCCTGCGTCGAAGAGCATCAGCGAGATCAGGAGCCGCCCGACGCGGCCGTTGCCGTCCAGGAACGGGTGGATGGTCTCGAACTGCGCGTGGGCGAGCCCGGCCTTGACGAGCGCCGGCAGGCCGTCGTCCGCGGCATGGATGGAACGCTCGAGTGACGCCATGCAATCTTCGACGTGCTGCGGCGGGGGCGACACGAACCGGGCGTTGCCTGGGCGGGTGCCGCCGATCCAGTTCTGGCTGCGGCGGAACTCGCCGGGCTGCTTGTCGGCGCCGCGCCCGCTCGCGAGCAGCTTTTCATGCACTTCGCGCAGCAGACGGTTGGAGAGCGGAAAGCCTCCGCGCAGCCGGGCCATGCCGTGTTCGAGGGCGGCGACGTAGTTTGAGACCTCCACGACGTCGTCGAAGGGCACGCCCGGCGCCTCGTCGAGCTCGAAGAGCAGCAGGTCGGACAGGGAAGATTCCGTGCCCTCGATCTGGCTGGAGAGCACCGCTTCGCGCCGGACGTAGGCGTAGAGGAACAGCTCGGGGTCCGGCAACAGGGCGGTGACGCCATCCAGCCGCCCGCAGGCTAGCAAGGCCCGCTCCAGCAAGCGCTGGCGCGCGCCGGAGAACTCGAGCGGCGGGTCCGGCGGCAGCGGCGCAGGCACGAAGGCGCGAACCGTCTCGCCCCCCATGACGCTGGTCTCATATCGTCCCGTCGATCCGCGCTTCATCGCTGTTCTCACTCGTGTAAACAAGGCCGGCAACTATTAACAAAAATGCGTCTATTCGTTAATAGTGTACCCCAACGTCTTCAGGTTGGCTTCTATGTCGGCGTCCAGGCGCCGGGCCTCGGCCTGCTGCTCGCGCCACTGGGCCGCCAGCCGCCGCATCTTCTCCTCGAACGGCTCGGCGTCCTCTTTGGCGGCCTCGGCGCCCACGTAGCGGCCCGGCGTGAGGACGTGGCCGTGCTTGCGGATCTCTTCGAGCGTCGCCGACTTGCAGAAGCCGGGCACGTCCGCGTACTCGCCCATTCGCGCCATCGCTTCCTCCTCGCCGCGCCAGGCGTGGTAGGTGTCGGCGATGCGGGCGATGTCGGCGTCGGCCAACCGGCGGTGGGTGCGGTCCTCCATCTCGCCGAGCTTGCGGGCGTCTATAAAGAGCACCTCGCCGCGGCGGTCGCGGAAGCGACCATTCCTCTTGTCGCGGGCGAGGAACCAGAGGCAGACCGGGATCTGGGTGGAGTAGAAGAGTTGGCCCGGCAGCGCGACCATGCAGTCCACAAGATCCGCCTCAATAATGTTCTTGCGGATCTCACCTTCTCCGGACGTGTTGGAGGACATGGAGCCGTTGGCGAGCACGAAGCCCGCCAGGCCGGTTGGCGAGAGGTGGTGGATTATGTGCTGCACCCAGGCGAAGTTGGCGTTACGCGGGGGCGGCGTGCCGTACTGCCAGCGTTTGTCGTCGCGCAGCAACTCGCCGCGCCAGTCGCTCACGTTGAAGGGCGGGTTGGCGAGGACGTAGTCGGCCTTGAGGTCGGGGTGGCGGTCGTTGTGGAAGGTGTCGCCATGGGAGATCTGGCCCTCAATGCCCCGGATGGCGAGGTTCATTCGCGCGAGCCGCCAGGTTGTGTAGTTGGATTCCTGACCGTAGATGCTGATGTCGTCCAGCTTGCCCCGATGTTCTCTGACGAACTCCTCCGACTGCACGAACATCCCCGACGAGCCGCAGCAGGGATCGTACACGCGGCCCTTGTACGGCTCCAGCATCTGGACCAGCAGGGTTACGACGGAGCGCGGCGTGTAGAACTCGCCGCCCTTCTTCCCCTCGGCGCTCGCGAACTGGGCCAGGAAATACTCGTAGACGTCGCCGAGGATGTCTTGAGAGCGGCTCTCCCGGTCGCCGACGGCTACGTTGCTGACGAGGTCGATGATCTGGCCGAGCCGCTGCTTGTCGAGCGCGGGCCGGGCGTAGTCTTTGGGCAGCACGCCATTTAGTGTGGGGTTGTCCCGTTCGACACCCGTCATGGCGTCGTCCACGAGCGTACCGACGGTGGGCTGCCTGGCCTGGGCCTTCAGGTACGACACCCGGAGATGCGCGACGAGGTGCGCCAGACGGCGAACCAGGAGGCGCGCGAGAAGCTCGCGGCCGAGGTCGAGAAGATCGGGGCCACGAAGACCATCGCCGGGATCGCGCCGATCCAGTAGTAGTGGGACTGCATGATCCCGTACTGCGCCGCCCCGGCGCCCATCCCCAGGATCTCGAGCGCCCCCAGGTTCGCCCCAAGGAAGGCGAGGCCCGTGATCCAGCTCGGCAGCGACCTCCCGGAGAGGAAGTAGTCCTCGGAGGTCTGCATCTTCGTCCTGAGCATCGCCCCGATACCGAGCACGAACACGAAGTACACCCCGATGATGAAGTAATCGACCCACGTGTCGTTGACGCTTACCATGGACTGGAGAAACGCCAGCTCTCCCATCTGCTCCTCCTTTTCCCGCGGCACCCCTACCGCATCGTTCTAACCCCACTTTTCACGTTACCAGCATCGCTATCCCCGCGCGACGGCCACGGGCGCGTGGCTCTCCCCCGAAC
>JALZNL010000275.1 GCA_030857715.1 Actinomycetota bacterium
CCCTCGGAGAGGCCATCACGCCCCCTCCGGGCTCGGCTTTGGCGCGGGGAAGGCGCCCTTCCGGCGCGCGGCGCGCACCAGGCCGTCGAGCCTTTCGACCTCTGCTGCCAGGACCTCGCCGCCGAAGCCGCTCAGGCGGTAGTAGCGACGCCGCTCGTCGTCCGCCTCCGGGTCGGGCCGCTCTTCGGACTCCTCGATCATGCCGCCCTCCTTCAGGCGCTTGATCGCCCCGTAGAGCGTCCCCGGCCCTAGCCGCACCCTCCCGCCGGTCCTCTCCCTCACCTCCAGCATGATCCCGTAGCCGTGGCGCTCCCCGTCGGCCAGGGCCAACAAGACGTTCAGCGCGACGGGCGTCAGTGGCAGGAGGTCGTCCGGCCTGTTCGGGCGCCCCCCCGACGCGTCTCCACCACCCACGGCATCACCCCTTCGTGTTGTCCTGCGTTCCGATGCATCGCACAACGATGCAGCCCACTACGGAATAGTACGCCGCTTCGGGAAGCCCGTCAAGGCAGGACGAGCACCCCGGGATGGGAAGAAATGCCACTTCCGGGGCTTTCCCGCCCGCCGGAGAGATCCGGGACCTTTCGAGGTCTCTGCCAGTCCTCGCTGCAGCCCGGCGGGGCGCTATTGTTGGCCGAGTTTGATGAGGGTCCCCCACTTCGGCGAATAGCGTCCGACAAACGGGGTGCCGCACCCTTCGCAGGTCCCGCCGAGACGCTCAGGAGCCAACCTCGCGCGGGCTAAACCGCATTGTATTCTTAAAACCCCTCCCTGACGATGGAATACGCCCTCTCGGGCGTGCAGCGCGCCCGGACGTGGCCGCCCCTTATGGCCCCTCCCCGGCCGCCGAGAGTGCCTCCCCGACCGCCCGCCGGATCCGCTCTGCGCCCCAGAAGCAGCCGAGCGCGAACACCGCGGTCTGGAGGCCGTCGGGGAACGGTGGCTGGGTCGTTGTGCCGAGCACGGCGTGGCGTGTGGGGACGGCGAACGCTGGCCGGTCGCGGCCAGGCAACGCCTTGTCGGGCGTGATCATCTTGGATTTGCGGCGGCCGAAAAGCATTCTCTTACCTCCGTGGGTTTCGTGGCTCTCCACTTTGAGGGTCGAGCCGTCGGTTCGTCGGTCGTCAGGCCCCTTGTCCCGCGCTCTGCATGAGCCCGCCGTCCATGTAGTAGGTGGACCCGGTCACGTAGTCAGCATCGTTGGAGGCGAGAAAGACGGCGAGGCGGCCGATCTCCGCGGGGAGGGCGGCGCGCTTCCAGGGGATAGTCTGGACCTGCTGCTCGCGGAACTCGGGATCGTCTATCGCCTCCTGGTTAAAGGGGGTTAGCACCATGCCGGGCCCGATGTTGTTGACGTTGATCTTATGCGGGGCCAGTTCGAGGGCGAGGGTGCGGGTGAGGTTGCGGATCGCCCCCTTGGAGCAATCGTAGTCCGCAGCACCGGCCCGGGGCTGCTCCTGGTGTACGGAGGTGATGTTGATGATCTTGCCTCCCCCGCCCGCCCCTTTGCGAACGTTGATGAACCGCCGGCAGCAGTAAAAGTAGCCGTAGACGTTGGTCTTGATCGCCATGTCCCAGACCTCGGTGGACAGGTCGGCGACCTCGGTGCCGGACGCGTCCACGCCGGCGTTGTTCATCAGGATATCGACGGTGCCGAACTCCTCGACGGCACGGTCGAACATCTCGCCGACCTGATCCTCGTCGCTGATGTCGGCCTTCACCACGACGGCGCGGCGTCCGGCGGCCTCGACCTCCTCGCGGGTGTGCTCGGCGCCCTCCTCGTCGTGCAGGTAGTTGACAACCACGTCGGCGCCCTCTTTGGCGAACTCGATCGCGGTAGCCTGTCCGATCCCGGAATCCGATCCCGTGATCAGGGCCACGCTGTCCTGCAAACGTCCCGTCATCGTCTTTCTCCTTTGTTCGGATGAGCTTTCGCGTACCACGGCTGGTCCTCCGCCAGGCTCCAGGCGGCGTTGATGAGCCCCACGTGGGAGAAGGCCTGGGGGAAGTTGCCCCATTGCTCTCCCGTTGCCGCATCGGCCTCCTCGGCGAGGAGGCCGAGGTCGTTGGCGTAGGAGGTGGTCCGTTCGAAGAGCTCGACGGCCCGCTCGGTCTCCCCGGCGCGGGCGAGGCACTCGACCAGCCAGTAGGTGCAGATCAGGAACCCGTTCTCGTCGCCGGCCCAGCGGTGGACGAGCCCATCGTGGGCCAGCTCGCGCTCGACGGCCTCTATGGTGGCCCGCATGCGCGGGTCGTTGGCTGGCAGAAAATCTACCAGCGGCAGCAACAGGACCGAGGCATCCAGCCCATCGGAGCCGAAGGCGCCCGTATAGGCCCCGGCCTCCTCGCTCCACCCATGCTTCAGGATGGCCTCTCGAACCTCCTCTCGGGCCGTCTCCCATCTCTCCGTATCGGCGCGCTCGCCGAGGCGCGGGGCAAGCTTTACCGCCCGATCGAGCGCAACCCAGCACATCACCTTCGCGGAGATGTAGTGCCGCTCCTTGTCGCGGGCCTCCCACATCCCGGCATCGGTCTCGTGCCAGCTCTCAGCGGCCCGGTCCGCGAGCGCGCAGACCAGGCGCACCACGACGTCGTCGAATTCGCCCAACTGATCCCGCAGCAGATACACGGCGTCGACGACCTCGCCCAGCACATCGAGCTGCTTCTGGTACCAGGCGTCGTTCCCCACCCGAACCGGGCGGCTGCCCCGAAAGCCCTCCAGGTGCGTGAGCGAGTGCTCGGTCAGATCGTGTTCGCCCTCGACACCGAACATGATCTGCACCTGCCGTCCCCCGACCAGATGCCCGCCGATCGCGTGATCTATCCAGTGAAAGAACCGCCCCGCCTCGTCGGGACAGGCCGCGATCCACAGCGCTCGCAGCGTCAAGCTCAGGTCCCGCAGCCAGGCGAAGCGGTAGTCCCAGTTGTCGCTACCCCCGCACGCCTCGGGCAGGGAGGTGGTAGCCGCGGCGACCACAGCGCCCGTCGGCCCATACGTCAGCGCTTGAAGCACAAGGGCGCTGCGTCGGACCTGCTCGGCATATGGCCCCTCGTAGCCGCCGTGCAACTCCGACCAGGATCTCCACCCCTCGCGGGTATTCGCGAGCTCCGCCCCGACATCGGGACAAGACAGGGCGCCGTCACCGGGATCGACCGCTCGGCGGTACAGGAGAGAGAAATCAACAGTTTCTCCGGCCCTTATCGTGAATTGAGCAGTAGCCTTTGTATCCTCTATATTCAGAGGACATCCGGCGACCAGTCGAACCTCGGCGGGACCGCCTCGGGCGACGACACCGGTCTCTGTCGGCACCACGAGCGGGATGATAAGAGCGTACTCCAGGCGCGGGACGAACTCCAACGCCATCTCGATCTCGCCCTCGACCCCCTCGACCCTCCGCAGTAACGCATGAGGAACGCGAATACCGATATCGTGTCCCCGGGCGCCGCTCTCCAGCGCCAAGGCGTCCGTCACGGCGACCCGCCCATGTGGGGTCCGAAACACCGTCCGCAGGACCATAGTGTCCCCCAGGTAAGCTCGCTCGGCCTCGAACGCCCCGACGGGCCGGATGGACCAGTGCCCACCTTCCTCGTCCAGGAGGCGGGCGAAGACGGAGGGCGAGTCGAACCGCGGCGCGCAGTACCAGTCTACGGAGCCGTCTCGGCCTACCAGGGCAGCCGAATGACAGTCGGATAGCAGGGCGAAATCTCCCACCGAGGCTTCAGTCATGCCGCGTCTCCTTTTCGGACCCGCGGCCCGTTGTGCCCGCCGGCTCTCCGCGCGAAATCTGAGTGTTCATTCCGGCTCGTTCCCTCCAATTCTCCAGGTTTCGGTCGCGACCGCCTTCGTCATTACGGATAGTCCGCCATGAACGCCGCCATCTCCCCGTGGCGCACCTGTACGAGCTCGGGGTCGTTACCAGCCCGGCCCAAGGCGCCCATGATGCCATCTCCCGGCTAACGGTAGATGCGCTTTACGCCCCACTCCCGGAGACGCCTCAACAAGAAATCTCCAACGGTCTCGCTCACGGAGAATCCTCCTCTTCCAGTAGCGTTGCTTGTTTAGTCGCTGCTCGCGGCGTACGCCATGCTGCTCAGCAGCGCGTTCTCGGCCTGGCGTGAATCTAGCCGGGAGTGTTGCACTACTATCGGTACGTCCGACTCGATAACGCTCGCGTAGGCGGTATCGGTCGGAACCGGTTCGGGATCTTCTAGATCGTTGAAGCGTACGTGCTTCGTGCGCCGGGCCGGCACGGTCACTCGATAGGGACCGGCAGGCTCCCGATCCGAGAAGAACACCGTGATCTCGACCGCGCATCCCGATCCGAAGCGTTGAGAATGCAGGCGGTCTCGTGG
>JALZNL010000016.1 GCA_030857715.1 Actinomycetota bacterium
GCGCTACGCTTCGAGGGCGTTTCCCCCGAGGGCTACGACGTCGTCCTGCGCCGCTACGAGTTCCGCAGCCTGCAGCCGCGCTTCGCGGCGCTGCCGGTGGTCGGCGGCGATGCGCCCCGGATCCCGGAGAGGCTGGAGGTCAGCGTCTCGGAGGAGCCCGTGGAGCTGTCCTTCGAGCCGGTCGCGGCGGCGCCGGTGGGGGAGGGCGGGCGCTGGTGCGTGGCCGTCTCCGAGGGGGAGGTGCGGCTCGTCGAAGGGGTTCCAGACGTGCCCCTGAAGGTCCACGACGCGAAGAAGCTCGGGGTGCGGGGTGCGGGGTTCGACACGTTCCTGGCGGCGTACCTGGTCAAGCCGGGTCTCGGAAGCTACGAGCTGGAGGCGTTGGCCGGGGAGCGGGGGTTGGCCGAAGTCGAGGTGGGCCACGAGGACCGGGAGATCGAGGGGGCGGCACGTCGTGCGGCCTTGATCTTCGCGCTCTTCCCGCGGCTCCAGTCGGAGCTCGAAGAGATGGGGCTCGCCCGGCTCTACTACGACGTCGAGCTGCCGCTGGCGGACGTGCTCGGGGAGATCGAGGACGTCGGGATGCCCGTGGACCGCGCCGCCCTCGAAGAGATCGGCGAGGACCTCGTGGGGCGGATAAGCGACCTCGAGGCCCGCATCTACGAGGAGGTCGGCCACGAGTTCAACATCGGTTCGCCGAAGCAGCTTGGCGAGATCCTCTTCGAGGAGATGTCCATACCGCCGATCCGCAAGACGAAGACCGGCTACTCGACCGACGCGAAGGTGCTTGAGCAGTTGCGCATTCAGGGCCACACCATAGCCGAGCTTATAGTCGAGTACCGGGAGTACGCGAAGCTGAAGGGCACCTACATAGACGGGTTGCGCGACCTCATTACGCCGGAGGGCCGCATCCACACCACGCTAAGGCAGGCTGCGACCTCGACCGGTCGGATCTCCAGCGACAAGCCGAACCTCCAGAACATCCCGATAAGGACGGAGACGGGAGCCCGCATCAGGGACGCCTTCACCGCCTCTCCAGGCCGCCGGCTCGTCATCGCCGACTACTCGCAGATCGAGCTTCGCATATTGGCCCACATGACCGGCGAGCCCTCGCTCGTCGAGTCCTTCGAGAACGGCGAGGATATCCACACGCGGACCGCCTCCGAGGTCTTCGACACCAGGATGGAGAGCGTGACGCCGGAGCTCAGGCGGCGGGCCAAGATGGTCAACTTCGGCATCCTCTACGGTATCTCCGGGTTTGGGTTGGCCACACGTCTCGGTAACGTAGGTCCGATAGAGGCCGACCGATACATCAAGCGGTACTTCGAGCGTTATCCGCGGGTGACGGAGTTCATGCAGGAGACGTTGGAGGAAGCCGAGGAGCTCGGGTACTCGACGACGCTCTTCGGGCGCCGGCGGTACGTTCCGGAGCTAAGGAACTCGAACAAGAACGTCAAGAAGCTGGGGGAGAGGCTCGCCTTCAACGCCCGCGTTCAGGGGACGGCCGCCGACATCATGAAGGTGGCGATGGTGGACTTGCAGGCACGGCTCGGGTCCTTCGGGGCGGACATGATCATGCAGGTCCACGACGAACTGGTCTTCGACGTGGACCGGGGGCAGGAGGAGGTGGTCGCCGCCCTCGCCATCGACCGGATGGTCGCCGCCTATGATTTGCATCCGCCGCTGGAGGTCGAGGCCAAGGTGGGGGAGCGGTGGGGGCGGGTGAGACCTCTGGCGGTGAATGAGGTAAACTAGAGAAGATTTCGCAACGATCCGGTAACGGTTCATTGTTATAATCCCTGTTCGGCAAACTAGGCAAAAAGGAAGCAACCGGTTAGATGACTGACACCACCGAAAAGACCACCCGCGAGTTGACGATGAAGGACTTTTTCCGTGAGGAGAACGGAGAGGTCATTCCCGTCGACGAGAGCGTCCTAATAGACTTCAAGGACGGCGACATAGTCGAGGGCGAGGTCGTCCGCATCGACCGGGACGAAGTTCTTGTCGACATAGGCTACAAGTCCGAAGGCCTCGTGCCGTCCAACGAGCTCACCATCCGCAAGGGCGCCGACCCGCACGACGTGGTCGACCTCGGCCAGCGCCTAGAGGCGCTCGTCCTCCAGAAAGAGGACGCGGACGGGAGGCTCATCCTCTCCGCCAAGCGGGCCGCCTTCGAGCGGGCGTGGAACCGGATCGAGGAGTCCTACAACGAGCAGCGGACCGTCGAGGGCCCGGTCATCGAGGTCGTCAAGGGTGGCCTTATACTGGACATCGGCCTGCGCGGGTTCCTGCCGGCGAGCCTGGTGGACATCCGGCGCGTCAGGAACCTGGAGAGCTTTCTCGGGCAGAAGCTCGAGTGCAAGGTCATCGAGCTCAACCGGAGCCGCAACAACGTGGTGCTCTCGCGCCGCGCCGTGCTCGAAGAGGAGCGCAAGGAAGAGCGCGAGAAGATCCTCACGTCGCTCGAAGAGGGCCAGATCATCAAGGGCACCGTCTCGAACCTCGTGGACTTCGGCGCGTTCGTGGACCTCGAAGGCATAGACGGCCTGATCCACATCTCCGAGCTCTCCTGGCAGCATGTCGACCACCCGAGCGAGGTCGTCGAGGTCGGTGAAGAGGTCGAGGTCAAGGTCCTGGAAGTGGACCGTGACCGCGAGAGGATCTCGCTCGGGCTCAAGCAGACGCGCAAGGACCCGTGGCAGGAGATCGTCGAGCAGGTCAACGTCGGCGAGCAGATCCAGGGCCGCGTCACCAAGCTGGTCTCCTTCGGCGCCTTCGTCGAGGTGGCCGAGGGTGTGGAGGGTTTGATCCACATCTCCGAGCTCGCCGAGCACCACGTCGAGACGCCGGACGAGATCGTGCGCTCCGGCGACGAGGTGGACGCCCGCATCATCGACGTGGACGCGAAGCGCCGCCGCCTCTCGCTCTCCCTGCGCCCGAAGCGCGAGGAGCGGGAAGAGCGGGCCGAGCGCCCGCCGCGCCAGCGGGACGACCGTCCCCCGCGCCGCGACGACAAGGCCGACCGCGGTCCCGACCGGGGGCGGGGTGCCTCCGAGGGCAGCGGCCTGCGCACCGGCGCCTTCGACGCCCTCTCCGACCTGGACCTCGAAGAGAAGTAATCGGGCGCCCGCAACACAGGGGTCCCTGTACGGAAGGGCCGGTGACCATAGCGGTCACCGGCCCTTTCGCGTCGGGCAAGAGCGCCTTCGTCGGGATGCTCGGAGACCTCGGCGCGCACACGGCCTCGGCGGACGAGATCGTCCACAACCTGCTTCGTTGGAACGAGAACGCCATCTCCGACATTTCGGAGCGCTTCGGCGAAGGGGTGCTCGGGGAAGAGGGGGTGGACCGCAAGGCGCTCGGGCGGGTGGTCTTCGACGCCCCCGAGAAGCTCTCCGAGCTGGAGGGCATCCTCCATCCCCTGGTACACGACGAGACGGACCGGCTCATGAGCTTCTGCTGCTGCGAGGTGTTCGTGGTCGAGATACCGCTCTTGTTCGAGGCGGGGAGGGGAGAGGATTTCGACCACACCGTGGCCGTGGTCGTGCCGGAGGAACGGCAGAGGGCCTGGGCCTCGGAGCGAGGCGTGGACGGGGGGACGCTCCGGGCCATAGAGGCGCGTCAGTTGCCGCCGGAAGAGAAGGCCCGGCGGGCCGATGTCGTGGTAGAAAACGACGGAGGCCTGGATAGACTCAAGGAGCAGGCCGAGGAGTTTTGGGCGAAGGTTTCGGGGGAGAAGAGCTCTGAAGGCGGTGTCGAACAAGGGGCGTAAATACGGCAGGTCGCGGACCCGCCGCCGGCGCGGGCTGCTCGCGTTGCTGGCCGTCCTCGCGGGCCTCGCCGCGCTTCCGTTCGCGCTCGGCGCTCCCGAGACGGTAAGAGAAGCCATCTACCCCCTGCGCTACGAGGAGACCATCCGGCAGGCCAGCAGGGAGAACGATTTGGAGCCCGCGTTCGTGGCGGGTGTGATCCACGCCGAGAGCCGCTTCAGGCCCGACGCCGAATCCTACCAGGAGGCCTACGGCCTCATGCAGATGCTCCCCGATACGGCCGCGTTCGTCCAGCAACGGAGCGGTATCAGGGGCGATTACAGGGAGCCGCGGACGAACATCAGGCTCGGCGCCTGGTACCTCGGTTACCTCGACGAGCGGTACCGGGGCAACGAGCGCCTGATGCTCGCGGCGTACAACTCGGGAGAGGGCACGGTGGACGGCTGGATCTCCGACGAAGGCTTCGACATAGCAACAGACATCCCCTTCAAAGAGACGAGGCAGTACGTCGAGCGTGCGCTCGAAGCCCGGCAGAAGTACGAGGATCTCTACGGAAAAGACCTGCGCCGGAACACGGGCTAGAGCGGGCGGGGCGTTGCACCGGCCGCGCCCGGTGGTAGGGTCAGCGTGATGTACGGATCTCTGGAGAGGAAAAACGTGAGAAAGAAACTGGCGGCGTTGCTCGTGGTGGCCCTGATGCCGATGTCGGGCGCGGTCGCGTGCGGGCAGGCGATCGAGGACCGGGCGCGGGAGGAAGTGGACAAGCAGGTAGAGAAGGGCAAGCAGCGGGTCAACGATGAGGTCCAGAAAGGCCAGGACAGGGTCGAACAAGAGCTCACGAACGCGCAGGAGCAGGTTCAGGACGGCGCAAATCAGGCCAAAGAGAAGGCCGGCGGCGGCCAGTAACGCGGCGTCTGATGCATCGCCGTCCAGCCCGAAGAGACTCCCCGCTGTAGGTTCGGAGCGTCGGCGAACCGGAGCGTAATGCCACGGCTCGCGTCAGAAAACGGGAGGAAAAACGCGGTTCCTGCCGTATAATTTTAGGGCGGTCGAGGTCGCCGATGGTGACCCTTTCGGGCCCGCGAAATCCGCGTAGGAAGGATTTTCTCATCGAGACCCGCAGCAGCTTTCAAGTAAATAGCGAGTACCGGCCTACCGGCGACCAGCCGCAGGCCATAGAGAAGCTCTCCTCCGGCCTGGACGCGGGGTTGAAGGCGCAGACGCTGCTCGGCGTCACGGGGTCGGGCAAGACGTACACGATGGCCCGGGTCATCGAGAAGGTTGGACGGCCATCGCTCGTCATCGCGCACAACAAGACGCTCGCGGCCCAGCTCGCCAGCGAGTTCGCCGATTTCTTCCCGAACAACGCCGTCGAGTACTTCGTCTCGTACTACGACTACTACCAGCCCGAGGCCTACGTCCCGCGCACGGACACCTTTATCGAGAAAGATGCCCAGATCAACGAGGACATCGACCGGCTCAGGCACTCGACGACCAGTAGTTTGTTTACGCGCAGGGACGTGATCGTGGTGGCTAGCGTCTCGGCGATCTACGGCCTCGGAAGCCCGGAGGAGTACCGGAACAAGATGGTGCTGCTGGAGAAGGGCGGCTCCTACGACGTGGACCACATCTTGCGGGACCTCGTCAAGATCCAGTACACTCGCAACGACTTCCAGCTAAACCGCGGCACCTTCCGCGTCAGGGGCGACGCGTTGGAGGTCCACCCGGCCTACCAGGACACGATCTACCGGGTCTCCTTCTTCGGAGACGAGGTGGAGAGGATGATCGAGGCCGATCCCCTGACCGGCGAGGTCCTGCGCGAGCTCGACGTCATGACGGTCTACCCGGCGAGCCACTTCGTCACCGCAGAGGACCGGATGGCGACGGCGATCAAAAACATCGAGGCGGAGGCCGAGTGGCGCGTCGCCGAGCTCGAAGGCGAGGGCAAGGTGCTCGAAGCGTACCGGCTCAAGCAGCGCACCCAGTACGACCTCGAGATGATGCGCGAGCTCGGGTTCACGAGCGGCATCGAGAACTACTCCAGGCACCTCGACGGGCGTCCGCCGGGCTCCACACCTTACACCCTGCTCGACTACTTCCCCGACGACTACGTCACGTTCGTGGACGAGTCGCACATCACGCTGCCCCAGATCCGGGGCATGTTCAAGGGCGACCGGAGCCGCAAGACCACGCTCGTGGACTTCGGTTTCCGGCTGCCCTCAGCGCTGGACAACCGGCCGCTCACCTTCGAGGAGTTCCTGCTCAAGACCGAGCAGATGGTCTTCGTCTCGGCGACGCCGGGGCCGTACGAACTCGAGAACTCCGGGCAGATAGTGGAGCAGATCATCCGCCCGACCGGCCTCGTGGACCCGGAGGTCGAGGTCCGCCCGACGAAGAACCAGATCGACGACCTGCTCAACGAGGTCGCCGTTCGCGTAGAGCACGGCGAGCGCGTGCTCATCACGACGCTAACCATAAAGATGTCCGAGGACCTGACGGACTACCTGCTGGAGCACAACGTCAAGGCCCGCTACATGCACGCCAACATCGAGACGCTCGACCGCATCCAGATCATAAGGGGCCTGCGAACCGGCGAGTTCGACGTGCTCGTCGGCATCAACCTCCTGCGGGAGGGCCTGGACTTGCCGGAAGTAACCCTCGTCGCCATATTGGACGCGGACAAGGAGGGCTTCCTGCGCGGGGAGCGGGCGCTCATCCAGACCATCGGACGGGCCGCGCGCAACGTCAAAGGCCGGGTCATCATGTACGCCGACAGGGAGACGGACTCGATGCGGGTCGCGCTCGGCGAAACGGACCGGCGGCGTGAGATCCAGACCGCCCACAACGAGCGCCACAACATCGAGCCGCGCACCATAGTGAAGGGCGTCTCGGACATCCTCGTCGCCGCGGAGGCCAAGGGCCTCTACAAGGCGAACAAGAGGAGCAGGAGCGAGGCCCCCCGCGACCCCGACGAGCTCCGCACCCTCATCGCCGACCTCGAAGCCGAGATGCTCGAGGCCGCCGAAGAGCTCAAGTTCGAATACGCCGCCAAGCTCCGCGACGAGGTCAAGGACCTCGAAAGGCAGCTACAGGAGGCCGTTTCGTAAGGTCGCAAGACTGCTCCAAATGTTGGCAGTACGTTCCAGGAACGGCGTCCCCATTCGTCTCACCGAGGAGCGTTGGCGGCATCTCACCGATCAGCATCCCGAGATAGATGGTCAGCGGGGAAAAGTACTGGAGACGCTGACCGGGCCGGACATGATTCAGGAGGGCGACTTTGGAGAGCTGCTGGCGATTCGACGCTAACCTGACACGCCCCTGGGCGAGAAATTCCTGGTGGTGGTCTACTGGGAGGTGAGTACGGAGGATGGGTTCATCTTGACGGCTTACCTGACCCGCAGGCCATCCTCCAGAAGGGAGACGTTGTGGAAGCGTTGATAACAATATTCGAGAGCTCCTCCGACGTGCGGTGGGACTACGACGAGGGGGCGGATGTCCTATATCTCTCCGTGGGCGAACCCAGGCTGGCCGTCGGCGTGGACGTCGGCGAAGGTGTCATCGCGCGTTACGACGAGGAGCGCAACGAAGTCGTGGGCGTAACCTTGGTCGGGCTACGCGCCCGGTTGCTCAGGGAATTAGACCAGAATCATTGACGAGTCTGCTGGGAAGACTGCTCCCGCTCTTCATCGGAGTAAGGCGAGTCGAAGACCTGTTTACCGAAGCAGTGGCGCGTCTTTTCGAGAGGAGGCCGGAGCACTGCCTCTCTTGGCTGGACAGCTTGGGCTTTGTTTCGCCGACTTGGGGGGTGAGTTACGGTTCGTGTCACCGGCCGCAATTCAGGCTTACATCGTAGGCGCAACGTCGACGAGGGGAGGATGCTTGCCCGTGTCGATCCGGCCGTTGCCGACCGAACCTTCTCATCGCGCTCAGAATTCTTCCACGTAGCCGGCCGCCACGTCCTCCGGCGGGTTGGTGTGGCGCTGGATGGAGTATGACTAGCAGTCGCGCAGGATCTTACTGCGAGAATGTGAGCGGTGGCTGCCCTCCCGACCGGCCTGACCCGAAAATCGTAGGGCCACAGTGCCTTGTTAGCGAACTGTCGGTCGTTCGTTTAGGGTCGTTCGCTGAGACCCGAACGTGGGCCATTAGCAGTCGATGACGACGCCAACCGCTGGATGCTCGATGCACGCAAACCGCCAGGAGATCGGGCGGGGTCTGTAGGCGGTAAACACACGTAGGGCGGGTCTGAAGTAAACTTCGGGGCGAGATGGGAAACGAGAGCGACAACCTTTACGCCCAACTCCAGGCGCTGCCCGGGCAGATAGAGGGGTTCTACGGCGCCTACTTCTCCGCGCTTCGAAAGGGCCTGACCCAGCCAAACGTGTTCTCCGAGGCCGTGCCTGACTTCCTCAGGGGCTACAAGCGGGTGCTCACCGTCGCGGGCACGGACGGAGTGGTCGTCGCCCATTTTCCCATCGAATGGGAGATCATCGTGTCCGGCAAGGGCTCCGGCGAGGTGCTGCTCAGGTTCTCGTCCGAGCCGGATGCCGGCAGGGACGCCTACGACTTCGCGGCGCCCTTCGAGCTCCCCGCGCGCGAGCTCGCGGAGTCGCTCAGCGGTGAGGAGGACATCGGCCTGCAGATCTCTGCCGGGGTGCCCTGGGGCGCGATAGGGTTCTCCTCCCCACAGCAAAAGATAGATGCGACCACGGGCGAGCTCGCCTGGCAGGCCCCATGGACGCGGCTTATATGCGCGGACTACAACAGCCTGCACTACTGGGGGGACCCAAAACGCGCTGAGGCGGAGGCCCGAGAGGACCTAGACCCGTACGTCCGTCGTTCGGAGCACCAAACCGGTGCCGCGGCTTACGAGGAACTTGACGAGATCGAGGCCCCCGAACGCATCGAGGAAGCCGGCGTGGAAGCGGGGGATCCCGGGGTCGTCGTGGAGGTTTTCGAGCGCCCCAGGCCGGCCCTGCTGGTCGAGTACGCCGATCCGGCGGGCCGGACCAAGGCCCTGGTGACCTACTCGCCCGACCTCGGGCGGGTCCTCGACGTCCTACGGACCCCCGGCCGCGGTCGGCCATCGCGCGAGGGGGCGGGGAGGCCCGAGCCCGTGCTCGCCGCACAGGTGTACGCGACGCCCGCCGCGTAGCCGTGGTAGTCGCGCGCCCGACGGCTTAAGGGGCTCCCCTGCCCTCGCGTTCCCAACGGTCCCACTCTTCGGTGTCGATGAAGAGCGTGGCCAGCCTGGGGACGTCCTCGCCGAACCCGTAGATCCAGTAGGTCCGCACAGGAGCCTCTTTGCCGTTCGGCCCCCGTACGGGCACCACCACCTCGAAGTACGTGCCCCACTCGTTCCGCTTGTCGAAGACAGCCGGGCGGTGCGGCAACCGTTCGCGTATCGCGTCGCGTAACGTCTCCCAGTTGCCCGCCGCCAACGCGAACCCCAGCGCCTCGAACGGCCGTCTCTTGCCCGGGTTTTTCAGGGCGTACCCGCGTATCTTGCCCTTGGGGATGTTCGCCCGATCGGCGTTGCGCAGTGCCTCCGGGTGTGGTTCCCGCTCACCCAATCTCTGTGCAGACTCCTGATTGCCGCCTTCGTCTGCGCAGATACTACGGGCTTGGCCCCCGTTTGTCGTTTCCTCCAAACCCGCACTTGCGGTGATTTAGAGGAAACCATCGGCGCCGCAGGACCTATAGAGGGCTTGCTCACCGCATCCGCGGGAACCCGGAGGTCACGGCAGGGCTGGTATCTCGTTCACGATGCAGGAGCCGAGTTCGATGTATGCGTTTACCACCTCGACTCCCCTTTGGGTCTGGTAGTTGACGTGGATCGCCCTGCCCACGTTCCACCAGCCCGACCGATGGCCGAACTTCTGTGCGTCCTCTTCGTAAGTCAGGTAGGCCGACTCGGCCTTGCGTCGGACGTGGGGGTTGTCCCGGTTGGCGAAGACCGCGGCGGCGCGGGGGTAGTGCTTCCTCTCTGCCTCCTCTCCACGGACCAGGATACGCCGCAACCTGGCCCTCCAACCCCTGGTGCCCGCGCCCGTCGTGCTGCTGTAGGGAGTGATGCCGAGCCATTCGGCCACCGTTTTCGGTTCGTATCCCATGCGGTAGGCCCTGAGCGCCCGGTAGCATTCGCCGTCGCTCCGGGCCTGCCGACCGGCCCCCCTGTTGGCTAGGAGCGATCCCAGATCGCCGCTTGCCTCGTCGAGCTTCACGGCCAGATCCCTAATGATCCCGGCCAGGGACTCGATCTGTTCGGCCAAACGGAAGGGCTTTGATTCCTGCAGCCCGGGCATGTCGAGGTCGATGAACAGGAAGATCGCCGCCGCGGCGAAGGAGATTCGGAAGCGCCGGGGTGTTCCGGGTCGTGTTTGCCTCCCCTACGCTAGTGGCACGAATTTGACATGGGATACCGCGAGCGTCGCTACGGAAGGAGGTGCCAGCCGATGTGCTACACGCGCAAGGACCGCGACCTCGAGCAAGAGGCGCGCAGGATTGTCGAGGGCAGGCTGATGGAAGAGGAAATCCGACACCGGCACGAAGAACATCGTCGGAGAAGAGAGAAAGAAGAGAGTCCGCCGACCGAGAAGGTCGGGGAGACGGTGGACGCAAGGTAGCCCGAAGGGTAGCCCGGAAAGCGCGATCTCGTCGCACCGGCCCCGGTTTCCCGACCGGGGTCTTCTTCCGCCCCGCGCACGAGGAGAGGAACGAGGGCGATGACGATGCCGGACGAGGCGTACCCGGCGCCGGCCCAGACGGTGGGCGCCCTCCGAAACGGCGCCCCCGGCAGCAGGGACCCGCGGCGGTATCGTCCGTGGTCGCCGGGCGGCAGCGGATGTTGGAAGACCCGGGCCACCCCGAGCTCGCGAGCTGGGCTTCGACCCCGTCACGGTCGGGGCGTTACTCGCGTCGCCAGGCGAGCAGGCCGCGGGCTCGGCCGAGTCAAGGGTGAGCGTAGTCCATCGTCAGGACGGGTTTTAAGAATACAATGCGGTTTCGCTCGCGCGAGGTTGGCTCCTGAGCGCCTCGGCGGGATCTCCGAAGGGTGTGGTTCCCCGTTTTTCGGACGCTACTCGTCGAATTGGGAGACGTGGAGATGGCTGGTGGCCTCGCGCATTGCCCTCTCCCCGCGCCGGTCGTGGCGGGGTCCGAATGTCCGGCGAGCTTCCAGCCGGTGGGGAGGTCACCCGGGCGGTAGCGCGACCCGTCGTTGCCGGTCTCTTCGGGGATCCTTCGCACCGCCGCCCTGCGCGGCCAGCACCGGCGGTTCGCGCAAGGGCTGCGATGGTTCGGACCGAGGTTCTTCGGTCCCTGGATGCGGGTACGGCCTCCGCCCACGAGCGGTCTGCCGATCCCGGGGAGGGGGCCGTCTTTGTGCACCGCTCCGGGGTGACCCGGGGTGGCCGTGGCGCCCGCACCGTGCGAAGATAAAGAAGGATGGGAAGCTCGGGCGGCACACGGACGGGGGCAGCTCCCCCGCGGATAGGCGGCCGCGAGGACGCAGTCCGCTGGGCGCGCTCACTTTTGTCGGGGGAAGATTTCGTGGTCCTCGACTCGGAGACCACTGGCCTGGGCACCCCCATAGACTTCGTCGAGGTCGGGGTCGTCTCCTGTCGGGGGGAGCCGCTCTTCGACTCGCTGATCGAGCCCTCGTGTCCCATAGAGCCCGGGGCGTCCCGCGTCCACGGCCACACCATACAAAGCCTTTCGGGCGAGAGGTGTTTCGTCGAGGTCTACCCGGACCTTCTGGAGGTGCTGTGGGACAAGCGGGTGGTCGTCTACAACGCTTCCTACGACCGCAGGGTGTGGGACGTGGCCGTGGGGCGCCTGGGGGCTCGGGCGGCGCTGGCCGGTAAGCTAGCACCCTGGGAATGCGCGATGCGCGCCTTCGCGGCCTACGTGGGCGAGCGTTCCAAGAGAGGCGGCTACAGAAACCAGAAGCTGCCGGACGGCGACCACACGGCCCTCGGGGACGCGCGGGCCACGCTGGCCCTGATAGAGCGTATGGCCGAAGGGACCTGACGGGACATGAGACCGCGGCGAGGGAGAAAGATGGCCCGGCGCGCAGCTCGCGCGCTGGCCCTCTGGCCGAGCCGCGGCTTTCCCGACCCCGACTTCGCGGGGCGATCCAATGACTCAGTATAACTCATGTTATACTTTCCGCATGAAGACGGCTGTCTCCATACCGGATCGGATCTTCGAGTCTGCGGAAAGTTTCGCGCACCGCCGAAAGATGAGCCGCAGCGAACTATACGCCAAGGCACTCGCCGCTTACCTCTCGGAGCACGAGGCGGAAGGCATCACCGAGCGCCTGAACGCCGTTTACGCCGGAGAGGCAGCAGAGCAGAGCCGTCTTGATCCACTCCTCGAGCGCATGCAGGCGGACTCCATGGACTCCGCCGGGGACGACTGGTGAGCCCTCCTGAGCGTCCATGGGACGACCCCATGGGGGACTTCAGGGAGGAATCCGAGGAGGCGCCCAGACGAGGGGAGGTCTGGTGGGCTTCAATGCGCGAGCCGGTCGGTTCGGAGCCTGGAAGCCGCAGGCCGGTAGTCGTGGTCTCCTCCGACGAGTTCAACCGCAGCCGCATCCGTACGGTGCTCGTGGCGGCCGTGACCAGCAACATTGACCTCGCGCATGCACCCGGCAATGTGCTCGTGGCGTCCGTGGAGACGGGCCTGCCGAGGGAATCGGTCGTCAACGTCTCCCAACTGGCGACCCTGGACAAGAGCTATTGCAGCGACCGGGTCGGTTCGCTGGGCACGCGCACCATGGTCGCCCTCGACAACGGACTGAGAACGGCGCTCCAGGTGTGAACTCCACGCGTGAACGACGGGCCGACCATCCGAATAATCTTACACACTAAACCGGTACTTCTTACTTCTTCGTGAGCAATACCCCATGCCTAAGCAGAAAACGTCCTATCCGCCGTGTAAGATTATGTAGATAAGATGCGCGATAGCGGTCCGAGGGAGAGCGGGGCACATGGCCGAGACAAGGAGGACAGCCGCGACGGTGGATACTGCGGAGACGACTGTGGCGGCGCCTGCCGGTCACGACGGACTCTACCTCGGGGACGCGATCCACTTCTTCCTCTCGGCCAAGCGGGCGGGCGGCCGCTCGTCAATGTCTCGAAAGTTGTGGGTTTGGTTTTTCCACTGCCTTGAGGGCGTCCATCGTGAGGTAGCGCTTCAGCGCCCACTCTTCGCTGCTCCTCAAAGCTATCTCCGTGGCCAGCGTGCTCGCGCTCGTCTCGTTGGGGAAGACTCCCACCACCCTCGTCCTCCTCTTGACCTCCCGAAACAACCGCTCCAACATGTTCGTCGTGCGTATCCTCCCATGGTGGGAGCCGGGGTAGCCGAGGTAGAC
>JALZNL010000276.1 GCA_030857715.1 Actinomycetota bacterium
CGAGATCACACAGAGAAAGGTCGCGGTCCTCGGCTACGGCAGCCAGGGCCACGCCCACGCCCTCAACCTGAAAGAATCCGGCTGCGACGTCACCGTCGGCCTCTACGAGGGCTCCAAGAGCTGGCCGAAGGCGGAAGGCAACGGCCTGCCGGTCATGACCATCGCCGACGCCGTGCGGCACGCCGACGTGGTGATGATGCTGCTGCCGGACGAGCGGCAGCCGGCGGTCTTCGAGGCGGAGGTCAGGGAGAACCTGTCCGAGGGCGACCTGATGCTCTTCGCCCACGGCTTCAACATCCACTTCAACCAGATAGTCGTCCCCCCCGAAGTGGACCTCGGCCTCGTCGCCCCGAAGGGGCCTGGACACGTCCTGCGGCGCCTGTACGTGGAGGGCAAGGGCATGCCCTCGCTCTTCGCCGTCCAGAACGACGCGAGCGGCGGGGCGCGGGACGTCGTCCTCTCCTACGCCCGCGGCATCGGGAGCGGGCGGGCCGGGATCATCGAGACGACGTTCGCCGAGGAGACGGAGACGGACCTCTTCGGGGAGCAGGCGGTCCTGTGCGGCGGATTGTCCGCGCTGCTGACGGCCGGCTTCGAGACGCTGGTCGAGGCCGGGTACCAGCCGGAGCTCGCCTACTACGAGTGTGTCAATGAGCTGAAGCTCATAGTGGACCTCATCTACGAGGGCGGGCTGGCGGGGATGCGGTACTCGATCTCGAACACCGCCGAGTACGGCGACTACACCGCGGGGCCGAAGATAGTAGACGACGGCGTGAAGGAGAGGATGCGCGGCATCCTGACGGACATCCAGACGGGCAAGTGGGCGAAAGAGTGGGTGCTGGAGAACCAGGCCGGCGGCTCGAGCTTCCTCGCCATGCGCCGCCGCCAGGCCGCGTTGCAGGTCGAGAAGGTCGGGCAGGAGCTGCGGGCGCTGGCGGCCGAAGGCGCCGAAACGCCAACCGCGAGCCCGGCGGGAGGAGGCAACTAGATGGGACGCAAAGCTTTCGCGGCAAACGACGCGGAGTGGTGCTACCACGACGGCGAGCTACAGAAGATGGGCGACGTTCGCCTCTCCCCCGCGACCCACGCCCTGAACTACGGCACGGGCGTCTTCGAGGGCATCCGGGCCTACTGGAGCGAGGAGCGGGGGACCTTGCAGGTCCTCAAGCTGCGCGAGCACTACGAGCGGTTCGAGAAGAGCTGCCGGATGCTCAGGCTGGACCTGCCGCACACCATCGACGAGCTGTGCGACGTAACGCTCGAGATCCTCAAGCGCAACGCCCCGCGCGAGGACACCTACATCCGGCCGCTCGCGTACAAGGGCGCGACCTCGGTCGGGGTGAACCTGCTGGGCGCGTCGCAGCTCTCCATCTTCACGGTCCCGATGGGCAACTACGTGGAGCTTACGGGCCTCAAGTGCTGCGTCTCCTCCTGGCGGCGCACGCCGGACACGTCCATACCGGCCCGCGGCAAGCTGACGGGCTCTTACATCAACACGGCGCTCGCGGTGGACGAGGCGCAACAGTCCGGCTACGACGACGCCATCTTCCTGACCCAGGACGGGCACGTCTCCGAGGCGAGCGCCGCCAACATCTTCCTGGTCCGCAAGAGGCAGCTCATCACGCCGCCGGTCACGGCTGACATCCTGGAGGGGATCACACGCGATGCGGTAATGGAGCTCGCGGAGAAGGAGATGGAGATCCCGGTGGTCGCGCGCGACGTGGACCGCACGGAGCTCTACGCGGCCGACGAGGTCTTTCTCTCCGGCACGGGATTCCAGATCGCACCCGTCACGGAGGTGGACGGCCGTCCCGTCGGCACGGGCAGCATAGGCCCCGTCGCCGAGCGCCTGCAGGAGTTGTACTTCAAGGCCGCGCGCGGCGGCTGGGACGAGTACGCTGACTGGACCGTCGCCGTCGAAGTTGCGGAGGGGGCGCGGCAGTGAGATACTGCCGGCTCGTATGAAGGAGAATTTCTAACATCTTGCGTTCTTCTCTCGTCATCCTACGACTAACCGGGGTGGCCGCCGGGCGAATTACAAGCCCCGGTCTCTAACCGGCTGCCCCCGGCCACCAATCTCTCAGCGCCAGAGTACTTCAACGTAGTTTTGTAGGAGGAACAGAGTTATGCGTCGAGTAGAGATCTTCGACACGACCCTTCGCGACGGCGAACAGTCCCCGGGCATCTCCCTCTCGGTAGAAGAGAAGGTGGAGATAGCCCGCCAGCTCGCCCGCCTGAAGGTTGACGTCATAGAGGCCGGCTTCCCCATTACCAGCGAAGGTGACTTTGAGTCCGTATCGCGGATCGCCGCCGAGGTGAAGGGGCCGAGGATCGCGGGCCTCGCCCGCCTCCACGAGGAGGACATCCGCCGTGCCTGGGAGGCGGTCCAGTGGTCCGACAGGCCCCGCATCCACACCTTCGTCGGCACCTCCGACCTGCACATCGAGCACCAGATGCGCTCGAACCAGGAGGACATTCTGAAGCGGGCGGGCGAGGCGGTGGCGTTCGCCAAGGACCTCTGCCCCAACGTCGAGTTCTCCCCGATGGACGCCACGCGGACGGACATAGGCTTTCTCTCCGAGGTCGTCGCCGCGGCGGTCGAGGCCGGGGCGGACGTCGTCAACATCGCGGACACCGTCGGCTACACGACGCCCGTCGAGTTCGCGGCGTTCCTGAAGGAGCTGCAGGACAGGGTACCGGGGCTCAACGACCGGGTTCTCTCGGTCCATTGCCACGACGACCTCGGGATGGCGGTGGCGAACTCGCTGGCGGGGGTCGAGGTCGGTGCGGGGCAGATCGAGGTCGCGGTGAACGGTATCGGTGAGCGGGCAGGGAACGCTAGCCTCGAAGAGGTCGTGATGGCGCTCGCCACGCGCGGGGACTTCTACGGCGTGGAGGTCGGCGTGGAGACGAAGCAGCTCGCCAACACGAGCCGGCTCGTCTCGAACATGACCGGCTACGAGGTGCCGCCGAACAAGGCCGTGGTTGGCAGGAACGCCTTTCTGCACGAGTCCGGCATCCACCAGGACGGCGTGCTCAAGGACCGGCGGACGTTCGAGATCATGACGAAAGAGGACATCGGCCTGGAAGGCACGAACATCTTTCTCGGCAAGCACTCGGGCCGCCACGCCCTCAAGGACGCCCTCGAAGAGCTCGGCTACGTCGTAGAGGGCGAGATCCTCAAGCGCGCCTTCGTCCGCTTCAAGGAGATAGCCGACCACAAGAAGACGGTCACCGCGGCCGACCTCGAGGCCATAGCCGCCGACGAGGTCGGCTCCTTCGAGGGCAAGTACGTCCTCGACTCCTTCCGGGTGGTCGCCGCGACCGGCCGCCAGAGCCGGGCCGCCGTCACCATCTCCCACGCCGAGCAGGGCACCTTCGAGGCCGAGGCCGAGGGCGAGGGCCCCGTGGACGCCGTCTTCCGGGCCGTGGACGCCGCCACCAACATCAAGGGCCGCCTGACGGACTTCCGCATAGACGCCGTGACGGGCGGCAAGGACGCCCTCGGCGAGGTGCGGGTCTCCGTCGAGTTCGAGGGCAACGAGTACGGCGGGCGCGGGCTCTCCCAGGACGTCGTAGAGGCTGCGGCCAGGGCCTACGTGCGGGCGGCGAACGTGTACTCCGCCGGGCGGGTGAAGTCGCCGTGGGAAGCCCCGGTAGCGCCGTAGCGAACGCGGTAAGGGACGTCTCCGGCCCCGGCCCGATCCTCGGCTACCGTCGCCTGGACGGCCCGGTCCCCCTCTTCCATGCCCCGCGGCTGGCAGAGGAGGCGCGGGAGGTGCGGGGGCATCTGAGGCGGGGCTCCGACACGATGGCCGGTATCCTTGGGGTCGAAGCGCCGGAGCTTTCGGCCCTCCTCGTCGCTGACGAGGACTGGGACGGGGCGCCGAGCGATAACGAGCATCCGTACCCGCCGGGGCTCCCGTACTTCACGCGCTCCGTCGAGCCCCCGGCGCTCGTACTGCCGGAGGTGCTGTCCCCGGTCTTCTACCCCCGGACGGGATCGCTCCTGCCGCTCACGATCTGGCACGAGCTGGCGCACGCCTTCCTGCTGGACGGGGAGGTCGTGAGGACGCCGGTGTGGCTGGGCGAGCTCGTGCCGCAGGCGGCCTCGGCGGCGGTCGCCCGCAGGGTCGGGGTGCCGCTGGAGGAGCATCTCGGCCTCGTAGACCAGGACCCCGGCTTTACGGTGCGGGGATTTGCGGGTCCGGCGGGGGCGGAGGAGCAGATGAAGTTCCAGAACCTCCTGCTCCTCTTCGGCGCGGCGGCGCTGGGGGAGTTCGGTGAAGGGTTCCTGGGGGGTATTTTTCGGGCGCTGTGGGACGAGAGGGACGTGGTCGGGGAGGCGCGG
>JALZNL010000277.1 GCA_030857715.1 Actinomycetota bacterium
GCCCGAGGCGGTGCTCGGCAAGCTCTCGCGCCATCTGGAGGAACGGTACGGATGCGAGGTCGCGGCGTCTTCGGGCAACCTCTCGGACAGGAGGCGGCTGGAGGAGGACCTGGATGGGATGCCGCCCGTGGAGGCGTACCTGACGGAGATAAAGGCCGCGGCGGTGGACGTGGTGACCCGGCGAGGTTCGGAGGAGGGGAGGCCGGTACTCTACTGCGACAACGACCCCGTCGGCGAGGGGCTCGATGCGGAGTTGCTCGCGCTCGCGCGCCGGGCTGTGGCGAACGGATGACGCGGTGGTCGTTCCCTGGGGGACCGTGTATACTTTGCGCGTCCGATACGTCGGTTCCGATCACCTGGAGGTAAGGAGCCGCTCCGCGACGTTTCCAAGCACATCCTGCCATCAAAGGCGCCCGTAGAGAGCGGGACACCCTCTGGTCGGCACGGGAGGTCTGGTGAGAGCCTATTAGCGCGGTCGATTCCCGCCCGGGGTCCATAGCATCGGTTGCCGTCGAGTACGCGGCCGTCACGGAGATGGTGGCGCTGCAGGTCGCGCGCCTCGAAGGCTCCGGCGACCCGGAGCGGGCCTACACGCTCGCGACGGAGGCCTTCGGCGAGGGCCTCAAGAACGTGACCACCGAAGGCAAAGTGGTGGGCCTGCGCGAGGAGCGTCTGGACGAGAGAGGGCGGGTCCGGGCCCCAAAGAGCCGGCCCGGGGCGCTTAACGTGGGTGACGTGCTCGGCTCGGGCGAACCGCGGGTGGACCTTGCGGTGGAGCCCGTGGAGGGGCTCCAGTTGCTGATCCGGGGCCAGGAAGGTTCCATCGCGGCGGTCGCGGCGGCGCCGCGGGGCTCGATCTTGAGGACGCCGGACATGTACATGAGCAAGCTCATCGTCGGGCCCGGGGCGAAGGGCACGATCGACATAGACGCGCCCGTCGGGGAGAACGTCCGGGCCATCGCAGAGGCTATCAAGCGCCGGCCTGAGGAGATCACCGTCGCCGTGCTCGACCGGGAGCGGCACGAGAACCTTATCCAGGAGATCCGGGAGACCGGCGCGAGGATCCAGATCCGGCCCGAAGGCGACCTCACCCCGGCCATCGCCGTGGGAATGCGCGGGGCCGACGTGCACGCCATCGTGGGCATCGGCGGGGCGCCTGAAGGCATCCTGGCCGCGGCGGTCATCAAGTGTCTTGGCGGCGAGATGCAGGCCAGGATGTGGCCCACGCAGCGCTCGCAGGTCGAGAAGCTGAAGGAGTACGGGTTCGAAGACCCTGAGATGAAGCTCACGCTGGATGACCTGATCCGGGCCGACGACGTCGTCTTCGCCGCCACCGGCATAACCCAGGGCGAGCCCCTCAATGGCGTGAGGTACTTCCGGGGTGGCGCCAGGACCCACACGGTCGTGATGTCCACGGAACCGCGTGTGGTAAGATTTATGGACACCATCCACGCCCTGGAGCCCGAAGCCGGGCGGAAGGGTTTCCAGCTTTGAACAACCCCGGAACCGACATCGAAAAAGCCGTACCCCTATCGCAAAACAAGAAGGGTGGAGCACCAGCATGACCGAAAAAGCAACCTTAGAGCGCAAGCGCCTGAGCGACCTGCACCAGATCGCCTCGCAGCTCGGCATAAAGCAGTACCGCAAGTACCGCAAGCCGGAGCTCGCGGAGATGATCTACCAGGTCGCCACCGAGCAGGCGGGCCAGGCGACCGCCGAGACCACGAACGGCGCCCCTGAGTCGCCGGAGGTCCCGGCCGGCAACGGGAGCGCCGCCACGGTGACCCTGCCCGGGCCCCAGACGCCGCCCGCCCCGGCCGAAGAGGCCAACGGCGCGGTCCAGGAGGCCCCGGCGCCGGAACAGCCTCGCTCGCAGCGCCAGGAAAACAGGCGCGAGGAGCGCCGGGACGAGCGCAAGCGGCCGGACGGGAAGCAGCAGCAGGACCGCGGCGCGCAGCAGGATAGGCGCGGCGGCGAGGAGACCGTGCAGAGCGGCATCCTCGACGTGTTGCCCGACGGGTTCGGTTTCCTCAGGACCGGCGGGTACAGCCAGAGCCGCGGCGACGTGTACGTCTCGACCAGCCAGATCAAGCGCTTCAATCTCAGGCGCGGGGACCACGTCGTCGGCCAGATCCGGCCCGCCCGCGAGGGCGAGAAGTACCCGGCGATGGTTCGCATCGAGACGGTTAACGACGAGGAGCCCCAGAAGGGCCGCTGGCGTCAGAACTTCGACGACCTCACCCCGCTCTTCCCGCAGGACCGCCTGCGCCTGGAGTGGAAGCCGAACGACATCGCCCCCCGCGTCATGGACCTCATCACCCCGATAGGCAAGGGCCAGCGCGGCCTCATCGTCTCCCCGCCGAAGGCCGGCAAGACGACGATCCTCAAGCAGATCGCCCAGTCCATCGCCGCCAACTACCCCGAGTCCAAGCTCTTCGTCCTCCTCGCCGACGAGCGGCCCGAGGAGGTCACGGACTGGCAGCGCAGCGTCCAGGAGGCCACGGTCGTAGCCTCCACGTTCGACCAGCCCGCGGACAACCACATAGCCGTGGCCGAGCTCCTGCTGGAGCGGGTCAGGCGGCTGGTGGAGGAGGGCGAGGACGTCGTCGTGATCCTGGACTCCATCACCCGCCTCGCCAGGGCTTACAACCTGGCGGCCCCGGCGAGCGGACGCATCCTCTCCGGTGGCGTGGACTCCGCGGCGCTCTACCCGCCCAAGCGGTTCTTCGGGGCGGCGCGTAACATCGAGGACGGCGGGTCTTTGACGATCCTTGCGAGCGCGCTCGTCGAGACCGGGAGCCGGATGGACGAGGTCATCTACGAGGAGTTCAAGGGCACGGGCAACATGGAGATCCACCTGGAGCGCAAGCTGGCGAACCGCAGGATCTACCCTGCCATCAACATCGAGGACTCCTCGACGCGCAAGGAGGAGCTGCTCATGGAGCCGTCCGAGGCCCAGCGGGTCTGGCAGGTGCGGGGCATCCTGAACGCCCTGGACGGTGCGCAGAAGATAGAGCTGTTGATCCAGAAGCTCAAGGAGACCCGCTCCAACGCCGAGTTCCTGCGCGAGATCCAGCGCGTCCGCGGCTAGACGCATCCAGGGGAGGGTCCGGAAACTTCGGACCTTCCCCTTTTTCGTGGTTAAACTGTAGGGCTTCGAGAACCGAGAGAAGGAAGTTACGATGAAAAAGGGCATACATCCAGAGTACAGGCCGGTCGTGTTCCGCGACAACAGCGCGGACTTCGCCATCCTGAGCCGCTCGACGATAGAGACGGGCCGCACGATCACGTGGGAGGACGGCAACGAGTACCCGCTCGTGGAGCTGGACATCTCCAGTGCCAGCCACCCGTTCTACACCGGCAAGCAGCGCATAGTGGACACCGGCGGCCGGGTGCAGCGCTTCGAGAACCGCCGCCAGGCCCGCCAGAACCGGGCGTAGGGGCACCGCTTGAGGGTCGGCGGCCAGGCCATAATGGAGGGCGTGCTGATGCGCTCCCCCAACTTCTGGGGGATGGCCGTGCGCGCTCCCGAAGGCAACGTGGAGCTCCGGGCCGAGCCCTTCCGCTCCGTAACCCGCAAGAGCAAGCTGTTCCGGTTGCCCATCATCCGCGGCGCCCTCTCCCTCGGGGAGACGCTCTGGCTCGGAATGAAGGCGCTCACGCTCTCGACGAACATCGCGCTCGGCGAGGAGGAGGAGCTCTCGAAGAAGGAGATCGCGGGTACGCTCCTCTTCGCGCTCGTGCTCGGCTTCGGACTCTTTCTCGTGGCCCCCGTTTTTGGTACGAAAGGCCTCGGGGCCCTTCTCGGGACGAGCATCGAGAACCCCATCCTGTTCAACCTGATAGAGGGTGCGATCCGGATCGGGATCTTCATCCTGTACATCGTGGGCATCACCTGGATCAGCAAGGACATAAAGCGCTTCTTCGCCTACCACGGCGCCGAGCACAAGGCGATAAAGGTCTACGAGCGGGGCGAGGAGCTGGTCCCGGAGAACTCGCACAAGCTGGACACGAGCCACGTCCGCTGCGGGACGAGCTTCGTCCTGTACGTGCTGGTCCTCTCCATCCTGGCCTTCTCGCTGCTCGGGGTCGAGGGCTGGCTGTACATGATTGCGAGCCGGGTGGTCGTCATCCCGCTCGTGGCGGGTATTGCCTTCGAGTTCATCATGTGGAGCGCGCGCAACGAGAAGAACTCATTGGTCAAGATACTCGTCTGGCCCGGGCTGCAGATGCAGCGGCTGACCACGCGCGAGCCCTCGGACGACATGGTCGAGGTGGCCATGGCGTCCTTGAAGAAGGTGCTTTCGATGGAAGAGCAGGCGAAGATCGAGCCCAACGAGGCGACG
>JALZNL010000278.1 GCA_030857715.1 Actinomycetota bacterium
GCACAATCGCTCATGAGGGAGCCTCCTATTGCTCGGTTGAGTCTTGGACAACCCGACCATAGCGGGGAAGGCTCCCTCTCTTCAACTACCTTCGTGAATAATCCGGGCTAGAGGTTTCAGGCATCAGGTTTCAGGAATTGCTCGTCGGGACTCAGAAGATGAGAGCGAAACTCTTGTCGAGAAGAACCGCAACCGCAGACCTGAAGCCTGTAACCCGAAGCCTGATGCCTCCAAGGCGCGAAATGCGTTTCGCCTTTATCATTCCCGGATAGATAGAAGAGAGGGAGATGGGCCCGCGGGCAACCACCAGGAGGACTTATGTTCGGCACGGGGAAGCCGTGGCTACAGGTCTACGAGGGGCACGTCGAGGCGGAGACGGAGATCTTCGACGGCTCGCTCCACGACTTTTTCAGGATGTCGGCGGAGGAGCATCGGGGGAAGACGGCGCTCACGTTCTACGGGACGACCTTCGAGTTCGAGCGGCTGCAGGCGCTCGTCGAGAAGATGGCCGGCTCGCTCGCCGCGAGCGGGGTGGGGAAGGGGGACCGGGTAGCCCTGATGCTGCCCAACTGCCCGCAGTACGTGATCTCGTTCTTCGCCACCGTCCGGCTCGGGGCTATCGTCACGCAGCTGAACCCGATGTACGTGGAGCGCGAGATCGAGCACATCCTCACCGACTCGGGCGCCGAGACCATAGTCGTCTTCAAGGACATGTACCCGCGCGTGAGAAACGTCCTGCCCGCCACGAACCTGAAGAACGTGGTCGTCGTGGACTTTGTAGGGGAACCCGAAGGCCTGGAGCCCGGGCACCGCTCCTTCGGGGACTTTCTCCAGATGGACACGCCTCCCGCGCCGCCGGTGCCCATAGACCCGGTCGAGGACGTGGCGGCGCTGCAGTACACGGGCGGGACGACCGGGGTCTCCAAGGGCGCGATGCTGACACACCGCAACCTCGTGGCGAACGTCCAGCAGGCGCTCGACCTGTTCATAGATGACCCGGGCGCGTTCTCCAACAACCAGAAGGTGATGGGGATGCTCCCCATGTTCCACATCTTCGGGCTCACGTGCGTGATGCTCTTCGCCGTCAAGCAGGGCCTGAACCAGATCCTGATCCCCAAGTTCGACCCGCAGGAGGTCATGAATATCGTCAAGGAAAACGGCCCCGTCATGTTCAGCGGGGTGCCGACGATGTACATGGCGCTAAACGCTGATGGGGCGGACCTTATGGAGTACGGCTTCGGCAACGTCCGGACGTACAACTCCGGCGGCTCGGCCCTGCCGGTCCCCCTCAAGCGCTCGTTCGAGACCCAGGTCGGGCGTCCCCTCTTCGAGGGGTACGGGCTCTCGGAGGCCTCGCCCGTCACGCACTTCAACCCGCCTTTCGCGGGGGAGGCGCGGGAGGGGAGCATCGGGGTGCCCGTGCCGAGCACCGACGCGAGGATCGTGGACGTCGAGACCGGCGAGAGGGAGATGCCGGTGGGGGAGGCCGGCGAGCTGATAGTGAAGGGCCCGCAGGTCATGAAGGGCTACCTCAACATGCCTATGGAGACGGCGGATGCTTTAAGAGGCGGCTGGCTGTACACCGGGGACATGGCGCGGATGGACGAGGACGGCTACTTCTTTATCGTGGACCGGAAGAAGGACATGATCCTGGCGAGCGGCTACAATGTCTACCCGCGCGAAATAGAGGAGGTCCTCTTCGAGCACCCGGACGTCTCCGAGGCCGTCGCCGTCGGCATCCCCGACGAGTACCGGGGCGAGTCCGTGAAAGCCTTCGTCGTAAAGAGGGAAGGTGCTACGGTGACGGAGGTGGAGATCCAGGCCTTCTGCAAGGAGCGCCTCGCCCCCTACAAGGCCCCCAAAGCCGTCGAGTTCCGCGAGACGCTCCCCAAGAGCACGGTCGGCAAGCTCCTCCGCCGCGTCCTCGCCGACGAGGAGCGGGCAAAGACGGGCACGCAGACCGCAACCGGCGCCCCGCCGAGTTGAGTAGCTATCGACAAGACCAAAAAGCTGACCACTGACGGCGCGCCCAAGGCGCCGGAGAGGAGACGACCCTGAACGCGCTCGACCTTTTTCGTCTGGACGGGAAGACGGCCATCGTGACCGGCGGCGGGCGGGGGCTCGGCCGTTACATGGCCGAGGCCCTCGCCGACGCCGGGGCCAACGTCGTCCTCTGCTCCCGCAAGAAAGAGTCTCTGGAGGAGGTGAAGGGGGAGATAGAGGCCAGGGGCGGCAGGGCCCTGGCGCTCGCCTGCGACGTGACCGACCCCGACGACGTGGGGGGCGTGGTGTCCGAGGCCGAGGACGCCTTCGGGAGCGTGGACGTGCTCGTCAACAACTCCGGCGCGACGTGGGGGGCGCCGCCGGCCGAGATGCCGCTGGAGAAGTTCGACCAGGTCATGGCCGTCAACGTGCGCGGGACGTTCCTCATGGCGCAGGCGGTAGGGCGGCGCATGATCGAACGCGGCGTCGGCGGCACCATCGTCAACATCTCATCGGTCGCCGGCCTCGTCGGCGGCCACCCTGACCTTATGCAGACCGTCGGCTACAACTCCAGCAAGGGCGCCATCATCTCGATGACGAGGGATCTGGCGACCTCCTGGGCGCCGCACGGCATCACCGTGAACGCCATAGCGCCCGGCTGGTTCCCGACCCGCATGAGCGGCGGGCTCATAGAGAAGTTCGAGGAGCGGATGCTCGACGGCATCCCGCTCCACCGTTTCGGCAGCGCGGAGGACCTCAAGGGCGTCGTGATCTTCCTCGCCTCGCCCGCCGCCTCCTACGTTACCGGCCAGACCCTGGTCGTGGACGGGGGCGCCACGGCTTGGTAGGCGTGCTCTCCGAACGCCGCCGGCCCCGGCTTCCCCTTCCTGGGGGCGCCGGGGCCGGGTTCGTCTGTGGTTATCTGCTCAGCTGTCCTCTAATGTCCTTATCGGGTTCGACGGTATGGACGCCCACATAGTAACCGGTGGAAGAGTTACGCCCGATCTTCTTTATGAACCGCTCGCCGAGGCCCCTGATGCATTCGTGCCTGGAGGTGCCGTCTGCACGCGGCGTGAGGAGCCTCAGCTTCACCGGGCCGTTCTGGCCGGCGGGGGCCTCGTGCAGATGCGCCGATTTCGCCTTGGCGATGTTCTCGGCCTGGATCGTGTAGCAGATCTTGTTTTTGTTGGGATAGAGGGTCATTCTGGCCATTCCGGTCCCCTGCGGGTCCGGACCCGGGACGACCTCCGTGAGCTCCGCCACGCGGACCGACCCGGTGCCCGGTTTGCCCGCCAGGGCCGTTCCGCCAAAGGCCAGGACGGCTGCCAGCGCGACGACCGTAGCAGTGAAGAACATCCTTTTGCGCACCTTCATCTCCCTTCTATCTGTTCCTACACACTTACCCGCCGCGCGGCCCGACCGATACCATGCCCCTTGCTCGCGCGTACGCTTTGTGACGAGAGCATACTATATTCGTCTGCGTCGAAGGCGTATTTCCCATTACAGCGTCCCGTCCGCCCGCCGGGACGGGGCGCCCGACGGTTGCACCGCAAGGACCCGGCGGTAGAATCGCGCGGCTGGGCCAGAGTCGTCCTCCGGGGGCGGCACGTCTTTGAGGGAGCCTGCTTTGGCGGAAGTAACGGTTATAGGGGGCGGTCTTGCCGGCAGCGAGGCGGCCTGGCAGGCCGCGGAGCTCGGATGCTCCGTCGAGCTCTGGGAGATGCGCCCGGTCAAGGAGACCCCGGCCCACAGGACGGAGCACTTCGCAGAGCTGGTCTGCTCGAACTCGCTCGGCAACAACGCCCTGGAGACCGCGTCGGGACTCTTGAAGGAAGAGCTGCGCCGTCTGGGGTCCGTGATCCTGCGCAGCGCCGACGCGAACTCCGTCCCCGCCGGCGGCGCCCTCGGGGTCGCCCGCGAGGGCTTCCCCCGCGCCGTGACCGAGACGGTCAACGCCCACCCGAACATCGAGGTCGTCCGCGGCGAGATGACGGAGCTCCCTGAAGGCCCGACGGTCGTCGCCACGGGCCCCCTCACCTCCGACGCCCTCGTCGAGAAGATAGAGATGCTCTCGGGCGAGACGCTCTACTTCTACGACGCCGCGTCCCCCATAGTCCACCGCGACTCCCTCGACGAGTCCGTGATCTGGCGCGCGTCGCGCTACGACAAGGGCGAGGCCGCCTACCTCAACTGCCCGATGACCCAGGAGCAGTACCACGCCTTCGTCGAGGACCTCGCGACCGCCGAGCTCAGCCCCATAAAGGACTTCGAGGAGGATATGTACTTCGAGGGCTGCCTCCCCGTCGAGACCATCGCCAGGAGGGGCCCCGAGACCTTGAGCTTCGGCCCGATGAAGCCCGT